>LFTC01000068.1:46562-46888 GCA_001512915.1 Clostridiales bacterium DTU083
ACTGTTCCATCAACCATCAATCCTACGGCATGCCCGGTTCCGACAGCCGCATCTTTTATACACATCCACCTTTTTATACCCTTCATGTCATCGGATGAGGGAATTAACTCAACATCACCGTCTTCCATCACCACCAGGATGCCTTTCCATCCGGGACAAATCTTTACCATGTCGTCAGCTATTCCAGGTATCTGCCGGTGGTAATCCTCTCCCTCAGGACCGCCTGCCGCCACAATTGTTCCATCGGCTTTTACCCCTATTGTATAAGTAGCGGTATTCCCTGCGCATATTTCCACAATATCGGTCCAGCCCTGGACATTGCACTG
>LFTC01000068.1:46904-50443 GCA_001512915.1 Clostridiales bacterium DTU083
ACATTGCACTGGCCCTTGTCATTGTTCCCGGCAGCTGCCACAGTGCCGTCTCTTCGCAAAGCAACCACATGATTGCGGCCGGCCGCTATAACCTGCAGGTTCAAACCTGCAACGGCCTCAAAATCCCACAGAGCTGCTGCGGCGTCATAAGCTACGGCAATTTCTCCGCTTTGGGCTGCTTTTTCATAAATACTTTTTATTTCTTCCCTCACGCCAAAATAGTCTGTATCTGATAAGAAAAGCACCAGAGCATCCCTGTATGCTCCTTCGGCCATAAGAGCCTTTCCCCAGCAATAGCGGGCCTCGCGGTAACGTTCAAGGCTGTCCCAATATGATTCCAGCTCTGAAAACTCCTGCATAGCCTGTTCATACTTTCCTTCATCCAGTTTTATCTCTGCAGCCTTATATCGGGATTCCAGCAGTTTCTCCCTGCTGTCCTTATAATCTCCCAGATCAGCAAATGCATCAATGGCTTCCTCATACCTGCCTTGGCTTAATGCAGCCTCTGCCTGCTTGTATCTTATTGGCGGCATCAGCAAAGTCACAACCAGGATTGAAGCAGCAGTTAAAACTATGGCACAAACCATCAGTGTCAGTAGCCATTTTTTCATGGTCTATTCTCCATCCTCTGATGGAGTGTAATCAAAGGATATTTCTCTTCCGTCGGAAGTGACTCCTGTTACCTTGTTTCCATCTATTGCATACCACTCCTGGCATTGCTTGGGAAAATCAATTGCTTCGCTGCCGGTTAAGGCCGCAGGCTTTTCAGATGCCTCGGACATGCCCACCACACCATCAGTTCCGGTAACAGTCAGCAGATAAAGATATGTTGAGCCATCATCGCCTATAACATATGTTTGACCCACATATCCATAGGAAGTTTTTCGATGTTCAGAAGTCAAAGTCTCCTTGCCGTCTACAATTGAAATGCATTTAAGGGCATCTGCTGCCTTGTCATATTCTCCCTGAAGCTCATAATTAATACCGTCTTCACCCTTATACTTAACACTGTATTGGTTGCCGTTTTCGCTGTACACAATATCCTTTGCCCCCAGGAACCCAAGCGCCAAATTGGCGGATTCTTCACCAAGCCCGAAACTGCTTGCCGGAAGCAAGGCTAAATCCACCATTGATATACCAAGCAGAGACATGGAATCAAATTCCGTGCCGGGATTATTTGCCAGTGCATCTGACAGCCTGGTTAACAACTGACCCTTCGCCTCAATATAAGCACCATAGGATTCCGATGCAGTAGCAGGCGATCCGGGCGTTTCTGTATCCGTACCGGCATCATTTGGCTGTGGCGCCTCTTCAGCCTGCCCTTCTTCTGAAGGCCTGCCTTCACTTGCAGGAGCATCAGGGGCCTTCTTTCCGCAGCCGGCAAGCATGGTAATGGCCAAAACTATGGCTGTTAATTGAAATAATAGTCGTACAAACTTCCTGTTCTTTGTATTAATCATTCCAATAGCCTCCTATCTGATCTTTTTAGGTGTTTACCCAGCATTGCATATGTTTTTTTTGTACTTCTCCAAATACTCAGGATAAAATGGCAGCCGATAGCCTATCACTTAGAGAACTGGTAAAGAATCATCTGAAAACTTTAGATTAATGTGTTATAAATATTCTATTTGGCTATTTGCCTTGTGAATAGTTAAAATATGCTTATATTTAGTAAGAATAATGCTTTTTTAAAACCAGAAACCAGGCCTTGTGAAAGCCTGGCAGCCAATTATAGTCTTCCTGTCCGATTATTTGTTGTGAAGCTTCCTATATTCAGAAGGAGTAACCCCGACCCTTTCCTTGAATAATCTTGCGGAATGACCGTTATAACTCATATTGCATGCTTCAAAAGCCTGGGAAACAGACAGATTGGTATCCAGCAGTATCTCTTTCAATTTGTTGATTTTATAATTAATATAATATTCATAAGGAGTTATGCCGGTATGCATTTTGAAAAGCTTCGTGAAATGGGATTTGCTCAGAAAAGCTGCCTGAGCTATTTTGTCAGCATCAAAAGGCTCCTTCCAATGAGTTTTTATATATTGTTTGCCCCGGCTGATTTCCTCTTTGCCTGTGTATACATTTTTAAAGATGAAAACAGCCGCAAAGTATTCTACTTTTCCATCTTTCTTAATCAAAGGAAAACATGTTATGTCTGAATTTATTAATTTTAAATCCCTTTCCCTGACATCGAAATATCGGATCATATCCTCGTATGATGCAGTGAAATCGGTAAGGTAAACGGTTCTGCCGGTTAAAACCTGCCTGATTTGACCTGTAACTCCCAGCTTCTGGACTATAGGGTCTTCAAAAACATTATAATACCCTACATGCTTTTCCCTGCTCTTAATGCCTATCATCTCCAGTGCTGCATCGTTAATCATTCTTACCGTTCCATCGGAAGAAAAGATCTGAATCGGATAGGGAAAGGACTCGAATAGTTTCATCATACATTCAGGTATTCCCATATTAGCGTGTTCATTCCAATTACTCATGGATATACCCCTCTTCACAAATACATCTGCATCTGGGTAATTAAATTATATATTTTTTTTCAATAATCTACCATATCGAATACATAAAACTCTTAGAATATTGCATTTTGCAGACTTTAATGGTATTATTTCGAAATAATATGATAAAACAGCTCTTTTTTTATTAAAATCAAATTGAGGTGCAACATGAAAGATTGGAGCTCAGCACAATATTTAAAATTTGCAAAAGAACGCACACAGCCTGCAATTGATTTGGTAAACCGAATCCATATGGATAATCCAAGAAAAATTATAGATATCGGCTGCGGGCCGGGAAACAGCACCGGCGTTTTGGCAGACAGGTTTCCGGATGCCTATATACTCGGGGTTGATAAGTCTGAAAATATGATAACAGCAGCAAGAAAGAACTATCCAACCCTTGATTTTAAATTATGTGACATTACCATCGAGCTTTCTTCTTTGGACGGGGATTATGACATAGTATTCTCAAATGCGTGCCTTCAGTGGGTTCCCGATCACGAGTCGATTTTGAAACAACTGTTTGGTTTGCTTAAGAACAGGGGTATCCTGGCAGTCCAGATTCCCATGAACTACAATGAACCTATACACAAAATTGTCAGAGAAATTGCTTCATCCCAAAAGTGGAAAGACTGTTTTTTAAATCATAGAATCTTTCATACTCTGTCTCCAAGTGAATACTATGATATCCTGTCTGATCTCTCTGACGATGTTAACATATGGGAAACGGTATATTATCATATAATGGAAAACCATAACGATATTCTGGAATGGTACCGAGGCACAGGTCTAAGACCTTATCTTAATGCTTTGGATGATGATAAAAAAACGGAATTCGAAAATGACACTATGGAACGCATAATTGAAAGCTATCCAAAACAGAAGAACGGAAAAATTATCTTTAGATTTCCAAGGTTGTTTTTTACTGCAGTAAAAATGTAATCAGATCACACATTATAAACATACATGAAAAACTCAAAAGAAGAGACCCGCTCGAGCGGGTCTTGTGCTCTCAAAAATATTTTT
>LFTC01000068.1:50502-80359 GCA_001512915.1 Clostridiales bacterium DTU083
ACATTCAATCTCCTATCCAAAAATACAATAGTCCTTTTTCACCATCCGGCAGTTCAACGTAAAACCAGTTTAAAGTCCGATCATCCGGGCTTATATGAATATCTAAGAGCTTTACTTTCGCTGCCTCAAATTCTCTCAAATACTCTGATTCCCATACTACATGTTCATAATAGTTTTCTGGATTAAAGTCTAAGGGTACAAAATAGCCAGTTCCGTCAACTTCATAAGTTTCCCCTTTATATTGTTCCACATCATGATTTGTAATTACATATTCATTGTTCTTAAATTCTCCCCATGCTGAAAAGAATCGAGGCTTAAAGTTATTTGCCAGGTGAAACCAAGATATAAATTTGCCCTGTCCATCCATTAGCGCATATCGGTCAATTGACCCTATGGGATACAGCTTTTTGCCATCATAACGTAACAAGGTAAAAGCAGGATCCCCACTTGGACCATTATCAAAAACAGCAACTTCGGTATAGCTGTCTCTGCTATCAAAATCAATAAATCTTATTGAACCGGTTGGGTTGTATAGTTCTAATGTAACTTTCACACCATTTACCTCAATAAAGGAGCCATGCCCATTATCAGCAATTAACACAGCATTTATTTTGTCTGCCTTTCCATCACCATTCAAGTCATATGCACCCTGAATATAATAGGCTCGTTGATCCAATTCCAAATCTTCCTCATATGTAACATCAGGAGTATAATCTTTTATATAATTATCTATTTCTGAAAAATTCTCAATAATGTTCCCTATATACGCTACAGGCCTTTCCAATGACTCCTGGCTTACGGATTGAGTAGTTTCTGTCTTAATTTTTTCCCCAGGATCATTTTCACTATCACTGTTCTCATAGGATCCTTTTTCATGTGGGTTTGTTAACAGTCCTATTCCTATTGCAACAGCCAATAATACTGAGACCAATGTCACCCAAAAAGCAGGTTTTTTATAATTTAAGACATTCATAATCCGCCGTTTTACATTTCCCTCGCCAAATGCAATCGGGCTTCCGTTTAAGATATGCCTTCTGGCAGCAAGTGATAACAATGAATTTGCATAAGGTTTTTTAATATCTCCATCCATTTCTTTCAGTACTCTTTCATCGCAGGAAAGTTCCATATCTATAGTCATAATTAAATACGCAACCCATACAAGAGGGTTAAACCAATGTATACACAATACAAAGAATGATAATATCTTAATGATATGGTCTTTTCGGCGAATGTGGATCTGTTCATGCAGCAGAATATAATCTCTTTCATCATCCTTTAGGCCAACTGGCAAATATATCTTAGGTCTTATGAATCCAAGCACAAAGGGTGTCTGCAGATTTCTGGCTTCAAAAATGTTCTTTTCTATTAATTGTGCAGCTTTAAGCTGTCTTCTTAAGACCAAGATAGATACCAAACTATAGATTAGCAATACTATTATGCCTAACATCCAGATGTATGCTCCATATTCTATGAAAACCTGCAAGGGACTTATACTGGCACTGGCAGGTGGTGCATGAAGGGGTTCACTTGTGTGAGAGTCCATTACTCTTATACCATTACCAATTTGCAGTTCGGGCTGATAGATGATCCCATTGGGGATTGGAAAAGCATTCGTTTTTCGCGGCATAAGGCTAAAGGCACTTTTGAATGAGAATGGAACTAGAAGACGAAAAGCAACCACACTCCATAAGGCATAAGAGATAATCTTTGGAGCTTTTTTAAGCATGATTCTGATAATAAATACAAAAAGGATTACATAGCTTGCCGTAATGCTCATATTCAAAACGGAAATGAATAACCCGGCCATTTCTACACCTCCTTGTGCTCATCAATCAATCTTTTCAATTCTTCAGCTTGTTTTTTACTTATTTTTTTTTCTCTCATGAATGCTGCTAAGAATCTAGGTAAAGATCCCCCAAAAGTATCCTCAACAAAAAGGATGCTTTGCTTTGCATAATATTCATTCTTAGTAATTAAAGATGAAACAACAGCATTCTCATTTTTGAAAATTCCTTTTTCACATAATTTCTTCAGCACAGTATATGTGGTAGATTTCTTCCAGTTCATTTCCTTTTCACATAGCTTTACTAGGTCACCAGATGCAATAGGTTCATTCGACCAAATAATATTTGCGAACTTTTCTTCACTTTCAGTGAGTATATATTTTTTCATGATAAGCCTCCTTGGTCTATATTTTATCGACCTCATGTTGTTAGTCTATGATTTATAGACCAATTTGTCAATACAAATTTGTATGAAAAATGAAATTTTTTAGTTTAATAAAGTTATAATGATTTGAAAAAAATGTATTAAATAGGCCTGCATCAGCAGGCCTGTTAGCTAACTAGTAATATTTCTTTGAGTCTTTCCATTCATAAAGCTTATTCAGTATCTCACCGAAGCGCTGGAAGTGGACTACTTCCCTTTCTCTCAGCCATCTCAGCGGATCTATTACATCCGGGTCATCTGCCAGGTCAATCAGGTGCTCGTAGGTAGCCCTGGCCTTTTGTTCTGCAGCTAAATCTTCTGTCAGGTCTGCTATAGGGTCGCCCTTGGACATAATATAAGCCGCGGTAAAGGGCACACCGGTGCCTGTGCCGGGCCAGGTTGCCCTGTCATGATCCGTATACCAGGATTCCGCTCCGGCTGCCTTAATCTCTTCTATGCTTGCACCCTTCATCAACTGGTGCACCATGGCTCCCACCATCTCGAAGTGAGCCAATTCTTCAGTACCAATATCATTAAGCATGCCTTTTGCTTCAGGGATAGGCATATGATGCCTTTGAGAAAGATATCTCAGCGATGCAGCCAGTTCTCCGTCAGGTCCTCCATACTGGCTTAATATGGCTGCAGCCATCTTTGGATTGGGCCTTTTTATTTTCACCGGATACTGTAATTTTTTCTCATATATCCACATACATCATACCCCCTATCCCTAATAAGATTCCCAGGGCCATGGATCATCAATCCATTGCCACCTGTTCTGATCGGCATTAGGTCCAAACCCAAAGTTAAGAAGCGGCCCGTATAACCGCTCATACTCTTTCTTCAGCGCTTCAATCTGTTTGACAAAAGTATTAAAATCGTTAATTGCCCTTTTATCACCTGGATGACTGTCCAGATACAGATTTAATTCCGCAGCAGCAAATTCGTAAGCTCTGATCCTGTCAAGAATCATCTCTCTCTGATCTTTCCTCATGCCCAGCCCCCCTGATGCTTCTTCTTTTCATAAGGCCTTACAAGTTCCGGGAACAAGGTGCCTTCTCTAAGAGCTTCTTCCGGGGAGAAAGCCCTTGTATATGTCTGAGGCAGAATATAGGCGCGGGCTAACATAAGGCCAGGCTGCGCAGGCATATGAGGCTGCCTGGGATCAGGAGCGGTATATCCTGCTTGATAACCGTAATACATAAAATTCGCACTCCTTCCTTATGGCACGATAGACGTTAGCATATCTTTGGTACTATCTTATTCTATATGCCCGGAAATGGTGCGAAATATATATGCATTAAAAAAGCAGCTGATTTCAGCTGCTTCATTAATTCTATCACATTTTTATTTCCATAAGCTCATCCAGCCTGGATAAGGACAATATTCTCTGCACTATCTTCTGAGGATATTCTAAAATCAGGTCTCCTCCTCTTTCCTTAACTCTTTTCAACAGGGTTATGAAAATACTTAAACCGGAGCTGTCCATAAACTCAACTTTTGCCAGGTTAACCACCGCTGACCTGTCGGTTTCCAATAAATTATTCAAGATGGTTTTGCGAATATCCTGTACGTTATTAAATGAAATATCGCCTTCCAGTTCTATAAATACTGTGTCGCCTTCGTGGTGTATTCTCATTTCTTCACTTCCTCGAGATATAATCCGCTGCTATAAATATATAAACGAATTATTACCTCTCAAACCTATATTATTAACACCCTTATCGCCTGCTGAACCGCTGCACAAGAGGCAGTTTTCCATCAAACCCCAATGTATGGGAGGTAATCTTCAATGGAGGAGGTGCCTGCCTGCGCTTGTATTCCATCCTATCTATCGTGTTTAATATCCTTATAACCAGGTCCCTTGGATAACCTTCCTGAACTATCTGATCTGCTGACATTTTTTTCTCAACGTACATATGGATTATTGCATCCAATACTTCGTAGTCGGGCAGACTGTCCTGATCCACTTGGCCGGGCCTTAGTTCAGCAGAAGGAGGCTTGGTTATGATGTTGACAGGAATTCTTTCCCCTTCCCTGTTAATATATCGGCATAACTTGTATACCATGGTTTTGGGAACATCTGCTATAGGGGCCAGACTGCCGCACATATCTCCATACATGGTAGTATAGCCCACTGCAAATTCCGATTTGTTGCTGGTGTTAACCAGCATATAGCCTTCCCGGTTGCTGATGAACATAAGCAAGTTGCCCCTTATCCGGGCCTGGATATTTTCTTCCGCCAAATCACCTTTTGTATCTTCAGTGCCATTTAACAGCTTTATGTAAGAAGCAAAAATATCCTCTATGGGCAGTTCCCTGTATTCGATTCCCAGATTTTCCGCTAATTGCGCCGCATCTTTCTTGCTGTGATCAGACGAATACCGTGAGGGCATATAAACGCCAAGTACATTCTCCTTGCCCAGAGCATCCACGGCTATACAGGCTGCTAAGGCAGAATCCAAGCCGCCGCTTAAACCCAGAAGGGTTTTTTTGAAGCCTGTCTTATGGAAATAATCACGAAAGCCCAATATCAATGCTTGATACAGCCAGGATATATTCTCCTCGGGAACGGCTAATGGACCATTGATAATACCAGTATCAAAAATAAGCATATCTTCTTCAAAGGTTTTTCCTAAATGTATCAGACTGCCATCCTGATCAAAAGCCATGCTGGAGCCATCAAATATCAATTCGCCATTTCCGCCAACCTGGTTAACTGACACTAATGGCACACCTAAATCTACTGTCATTTCGGAAAGAAATCTGATGCGGTTTTTTAAACCCTTGAAACAGTAGGGATATGGTACAAGGTTGATGTAGATATCCGGAACTTCATCGGCTGCTGCATTGGCCTTAATTTCATCATCCAACAATACCCCGATTTTTTTCTCCCCGAATTCCAGCAGACCCAGTTGACCTGTATGTGCAATTATTTGCCCGTTTTCTATAAGCAAAGCTTTTTTCCCATCTTTACCGAATGTGGGCAATGATAAGCCCAGCCCCAACAGCACACCTATGCCTGATGCATAGGGTAGGAATTTGTTAAGTGCTTCTCGGCAAGCTTCTGTAAACTCCGGACGATGGGGCAGGTCATAAAGCGGGTTTCCGGCCAATGCTGAAACAGGAAAAACAAGCAGTTCAGCCTTCTTGTTCCGGGCTTTTTCTACAAAAGAAACCATTTTACTTATATTACCTTCAAAATCACCGACAGTTGAGTTGATTTGAGCCAGTGCTATCTTCATGCGATGCATCTCCTGTTATCTGTTTATAAACTCGATTACCTGTTCTTTCATTTTATCTGCGCTGCATTCTGCAGTATGCCTGATCTGTTTTTCCTTAAGTCCCTGCAGAGGTTTGGGTATGGCCAGGCCCGATGCCTCAGCCAGTTGGTTCAAAAGCTCAATTTCATCATCAGATCCCTCAACTTCAAGGGCATTAAGCACATCACCTGGGAACTTGAATGGGCTGGCAGTGGATGCCAGAACTGTAACAGTATCATCGCCCGTTTCTCTGCGATACTCATCATATACCCATTTGCCCACCGCAGTGTGAGGGTCCATGGTATAACCGGTGCTTTTGAATGTGTTCCCAATTGAATCCAGAGTTTGTTCTTCAGTTGCATAGCCGCCCCACATCATGGACTGGAGTTTTTTCAGTGCTGCTTCATCTATGCTGTAGTACCCCTCTTTATTTAACTTTGCCATCAGGCTGCCAAGCTTTTTATCATCCCGGTCACAAAGCTCATATAACAGGCGTTCCAGATTGCTGGACACCAGTATGTCCATGGAGGGGGATATGGTTTGGTAAAATGTTCGCCTCTTATCATAAACACCGGTGCGTATGAAATCGGTCAAAACATTGTTGCTGTTGGATGCACATATCAGACGGTTGACTGGCAGTCCCATCTCTCTTGCATACCAGGCAGCCAGTATATTGCCAAAATTCCCTGTAGGAACAACTATATTAATGGATTTGCCAAGAGATATTCTGCCTTCTTTAACCAAATCCAGATAGGCTGAAAAGTAGTATACTATCTGCGGGACCAGCCTTCCCCAATTAATGGAGTTGGCTGATGAAAAACGCAAGCCTCTTTGCTCCATCTCCTTCAGCAGCTGTGCATCCTGAAAGATGAGCTTGACTCCTGTTTGAGCATCATCGAAATTGCCCTTTACGGCTGCTACAGAAACATTATCCCCTTCCTGGGTTATCATCTGAAGCTTCTGCATATAGCTTACGCCTTCCAGGGGATAAAACACTAGAATACCGGTGCCGGGCACATCCTTAAAGCCTTCCAGGGCAGCCTTTCCTGTATCCCCGGAAGTTGCCGTAAGAATTATTATTTTACGTTTGTCGCCAGTTGACTGCAGTGCCGTCGTCATCAAATACGGGAGTATCTGCAGGGCCATGTCCTTGAAGGCGCAAGTAGGCCCGTGCCACAGTTCCAGGACATGCAAATCCTCTTCCAGCTCTTTGACAGGTGCAATGGCTGATGAAGAGAACTGAGTGCCATAAGCCCTATCTACACAAAAAGACAATTGGTTTTCGCTGTAATCAGTCAGATATAAGGACAGAATTCTTTTGGCACGCTGCCGGTAATCAGCTGAAATTAAGGCTTCCAGTTCTTTCTTGCTTATCCTGGGAATGCTTTCCGGAACAAATAAACCGCCTTCAGATGAAAGGCCCTGTTTGATCACTTCCATAGAAGTCATGCTCAACTTATTGTTTCGGGTGCTGTGATACTTCATCTTATATTCTCCAATCTTTCAATTGTTCATTGGTAACCAGGTATTCTAACATTTGGTATAATTATAACCCAAGGCTGCATCACCCGCAACAGAAGCAAAGTCAGCAGCAAAGACTATTTAAAAAAACTTTCCCGCCAGGTATGACGGGAAAGCTCTGTAAATATTTAAACTGGAAGGCTCACAAAAGAAGCCAAGGAAAACTCCCTCGGCTTCTGCTATCTGCTCTGCATTTATCAGGCGATGTATTCCTGTAAAAATGCAGGTACGCTCTCAGGGTTTCCGTTCATGGTAATAAAGAACTTGACATTAAATCTATCAGATAACTTCTTTATATTGAAAAGGAAGCGTTTGATTTCTTCCAAATCTCCCTTGCCTATATCCAATAAGTTATCAATGTAAATTTGGTCGGTATCGTAATTTCGAGCTATCAATCCAGATATGAAGCCGTAGAATTCATTCAGCTTGTTGATTCCAAATTCCCTGGTGTTCACGTATCGGATCTGGTAGTTAAGATCAATCATATGACGATTACCGCCGTTAACGAAAACAATCTCGCCTTTGCAGTCCTCAAGGGCTTTGTTTGCCATATCAATCACCGTTCTGGTCTTTCCCGTGCCCTTGGGACCAATGATAAACTTTATCATATTGACCGCCTCCCAGTCTATATACTTTTATTTAATTCAATTATAACATAGGCATAATTTTCTTGCTATAGAAAAAACCTTTTGACAGCAAAATATAACATCTCATTCCTATCCTGTCCAATAAAATATAAAATATTACATTATTTGGAGGCAGTGTTATTATTTAGACTCGCCAATTTTACTTCTTTTTCGCCTTCTTTTTCCTCAGCGATGTATCCAAAATTGCCTTGCGGATACGGATGCTCTGCGGCGTTACCTCTACCAGTTCATCATCATCGATAAACTCCAGGGCTTCCTCCAAAGTCATTATCTTTGGCGGAACCAGCCGCAGGGCTTCGTCAGATCCTGCAGCGCGCATGTTGGTTACATGCTTCTTTTTGCATACATTTACTTCAATATCTCCCGGCCTGTTGTTTGAGCCTACAACCATGCCTTCGTAAACCCTGTCTCCGGGTTTAATAAACATCTGTCCTCTTTCCTGTGCATGAAAAATCCCATAGGTAACTGCTTCACCGGTTTCAAAGGCAACCAGGGAACCTTGGTGCCTGGCGGCTATTTCACCTTTGTAGGGCTGATAACCGTCAAATATGGAATTAATAATTCCTTCTCCCCTGGTGTCGCTTAAAAACTCAGAACGATATCCAAACAGGCCTCTGGCGGGAATGGAAAATTCCAGTCTTACATTGCTGCCTTGGCTGTTCACCATATTCACCAGTTCTCCCTTTCTGGAGCCCAGTTTTTCAATTACCGTGCCTGCATATTGTTCTGGCACATCAACAACTACCCTTTCCATGGGTTCGTGGAGCTTTCCGTCAATTTCCTTGTAAATTACAGAGGGCTTGGACACCTGGAACTCATATCCCTGCCTACGCATATTTTCGATTAGAATTGAAAGATGCAGCTCCCCTCTGCCTGACACCTTAAAAGCATCCGGAGAATCGGTTTCCTCCACCTTCAGGCTTACGTCAGTATAAACTTCTTTGAACAGCCTGTCCCGCAGATTCCGGGAAGTTACGTATTTCCCTTCCTGCCCTGCAAAGGGGCTGGTGTTTACGGAAAAGGTCATGGAAATGGTGGGTTCGGAAATATTTACAAAAGGCAGAGGCTCAGGGTGGTCAGCATCGCATATGGTTTCGCCGATCTGAATTCCTTCCACGCCTGAAACAGCTACGATATCTCCAAGTTGAGCAGTTTCCACGGGTATTCTTTTCAGACCTTCAAACTGATAAAGATTGGTAATTTTAACCTTGCGCTGATCTCCGTTCACATTGCAGAGCAAAGCTTCCTGGCCGACTTGAATCCTGCCTCTCTCTACCTTTCCTATTGCGATTCTTCCCACATAATCGTTGTAATCAACGGTAGACACCAGCATCTGCAAAGGTGCATCCAATTCACCAGCTGGGGCAGGAATATGCTTTTCAATTACCTCGAACAAGGGCTGCATGTTCCTGCCCTTCTGGTTTGCATCCAGGGAGGCGGTGCCCTCTTTGGCCGAAGCAAAAACAAAGGGACAGTCCAGCTGGGATTCATCTGCTTCCAGTTCTATAAACAGATCCAGGACCTCATCAATTACTTCATCAGGTCTGGCTTCCGGTCTGTCAATTTTGTTTATAACAACAATAACCGGCAGTTTTTGTTCCAAAGCATTTTTCAGCACAAATTTAGTCTGAGGCATGGGACCCTCAAAAGCATCTACCAGCAAAAGCACCCCGTTTACCATTTTCAGAACACGCTCTACTTCGCCGCCAAAATCAGCATGCCCAGGTGTATCTACAATATTTATCTTGAGGCCATTATAATGGATGGCAGTATTTTTGGAGAGAATTGTAATGCCTCTCTCCCGTTCCAGCTCGTTGGAATCCATAACCCGTTCCGCTACCTGCTGGTTTTCACGGAACACACCGCTTTGCCGCAGCATTTGATCCACCAAGGTGGTTTTGCCGTGGTCAACATGTGCAATTATGGCTATATTGCGTATATCCTTCCTTACAAACATACAGTTCCTCTTTCCTTCATGCGAATGAATATTAACAAACTATAATAATAACACATGAAGGTTTATGTCAACAAGATACGCTTTAAAATTTCATCTCTTTTTTTTCTTACCTTTTCAAAATCCATCGCCTGAATATAATATTTCTCCCTCTCTCCATGTACTTTCTTAGCTTTTGCCAGGTGGCCAATTGCCAAATCCAGAAGCTCATAAAAGCGCTGTTCTGCCTGCTGCCTTTCCTCCTCATATTCATCCAATACATCTTTTTCGATGCAGAGATTCAGATCAATTTCATCAACTATATTCATGCCGTCAATATTGCCGGGATCAAAATGATAGGGCGGGCTGATGTTTACAACAGCAATTTTTTCAGCCGGTATAATGAGCATATCCAGCTTATCAGGCTCAACAGGACAATGATACTGCTCCGTGTATAATCCTACCTCTTCCGCTGACCCGGCAAGCTTTGCAATCATCTCTTTTACACCGGTGCCGGGCTGGCCCTTGATGGTATATACTTTAATATTCTTGCCTATCAGCGTTTCCTTATAATCCATCACTCCTTTGGGTGTCAAAGCAGACGCAAACATATGCCTGGCCTGAGGGGCTGTATTATAATTGGGTACAATACCTTTCAGTACGCTTTCGGTCAGCATCTTTGATATACGGTTATATTTTTTTGGGTCTAAGGATTCATTCACATACCACTTCCACTGATCATATGCCAATTTTGCCTGCTTCAGCAGATAAAAGGCAGTTTTGAATTGCATGCTCCCCTTCTTGTTTAATCTCATTATTTCCGGTTTGTAAGGCTCAAGCTTTGAGGCATCCCAAAAGTCTCCCAGGTTAATTATTTCATCTGCCGCGCCTGGAACCTCAGGATCAAAGATATGGGGAGCAGTACCGTCAAGCAAGGCTACGCCCAGTGCTGGAATTACCACACTGTCAAGGGAATCCGGGTCGCTGGCACAATGAAAATGCTCGACATCATACCCCCTATTCACCACCTCTTCGCTGATGCTGTTCATAAAGGTGGACTTTCCTACTCCAGGACCGCCTTTTATGATAAAAATCCTAGTTGTTGCAGGAGCTGTCATGTGTTCAAAAAGAAAATAAGGACCTTTGGTTGTATTCCCGCCGGGAAACATTTTTCTGATTTTGCCTTTATCAGTCACTTTTACTCCTCCTAACCTTTGTAAAATCCGTTCATATTTATAGTATGTGTTAATAGAACAATTTGACTATACGCCAAATAAAAGAAAGCCACCCTCTGTCATGGTGGCTTGAGCTTCCTGAAGCTTTATGAACCGGCCTGGTATTTTAATTGCTACCGTATCTCAGTTACCTGATAGCCAATGTCATCAATTGTGTCTATTATGTTCCTGTCAGCTATTTCGTAATCTGCTTCTATAACAGCCTTTTTGGATTCCAGGTCTACCTTGACATCCCTTACCCCATCAAGTTCCTGCAGAGCTTCCTTTACATGCCTTACGCAGTTGTGGCAGGTCATTCCTTCTATGAATACGGTTTTCGTCATATACCCTCCATCCTTTCTTTTAATATGTGAGCGAATGCTTATTTTAATGCACAGGCTTGAATCTTTTAAGCCTCAGCGCATTTGTCAATACTGATACCGAGCTGAATGCCATAGCCGCTGCAGCAATCATTGGATTCAGCAGAGGGCCGCCAAAGAGATATAAGAGCCCTGCAGCTATGGGTATTCCAGCCGTGTTATAAGCAAATGCCCAGAACAGGTTCTGTTTAATGTTCCTAATCGTCTGCTTGCTTAACTGTATTGCAGTGGGCACATCCATCAAATCACTTCTCATCAGCACTATGTCGGCAGATTCCATGGCGACATCGGTGCCGGATCCTATGGCAATTCCAATATCAGCCTGGGCAAGCGCAGGAGCATCGTTAATTCCGTCACCCACCATGGCTACTTTCCTGCCTTCCTCCTGCAGCTCTCTAACTGCATCAGCCTTATCCTGGGGCAGCACTTCTGCCAGTACCCGGTCAATTCCGGCCTGTCTGGCTATTGCCTGAGCAGTTCTCTTGTTGTCACCAGTTATCATAACCACTTCAATGCCCATTTTGTGCAGTACGTCAATTGCATGACGGCTGCTTGCCTTTAGTACATCAGCTACAGCAATGATGCCTGCCAGTTCGCCGTCTATAGCAATAAACATTGGGGTTTTTCCTTCTTCTGCCAGGCGGTCGGATTTATCCTGCAGTGTAATCCTGACTCCTTTTTCATCCATCAGTTTTTTATTGCCCAGCAGCATATTCCTGCCCTGTATGCTTACCCGGATACCGCGGCCGGGCAAAGCTTCAAAGTTTTCCGGCTGAAGCAGTTCCAGGTTTCTCTCCTCCGCCTTTTTAATTATGGCCTCACCCAGGGGATGTTCTGATCCTTTCTCTGCAGATGCCGATAATCTGAGCAGCTCTGTTTCATCTGCTCCTTCTGCAGTTATAATGTCTGTCACTACGGGCTTTCCTTCGGTTAAGGTGCCTGTTTTGTCAAATACTATGGTTTTAATCTTATGAGCAGTTTCCAGCGCCTCTCCTCCTTTTATCAGCACACCGTGTTCCGCTCCCTTGCCGGTGCCAACCATGATGGCCGTAGGAGTAGCCAGCCCCAAGGCACAGGGACAAGCTATTACCAGCACTGAAGTAAAAATGGTAAGTGAGAATGCCGCTGACTGGCCGGATAAGTACCAGGCCAGCCCGGCTGTTATGGCAATGGCAATTACTATAGGCACAAAATATCCGGAGATTATGTCTACCATTTTGGCAATAGGCGCTTTGGAACCCTGCGCTTCTTCAACCAGTCTTATAATCTGTGCCAAGACCGTATCCTTGCCGACCTTTTCGGCGCGGAACTGAATAGTTCCGTTTTTGTTGATGCTGGCGCCTACTACCTTGCTGCCAACATGTTTTTCAACTGGTATGCTTTCCCCGGTCAGCATAGACTCATCCACCGAGGTCCTGCCCTCCACTACTACGCCGTCCACCGGTATCTTTTCTCCGGGCTTGACGAGTATGATATCGCCGGGTTCAACCTCATCTATGGGAAGAATGATTTCCCTGCCGTCCTGGATTACGGTTGCCGTTTTAGGTGCCAGGCCCATTAATTTTTTGATGGCTTCCGAAGTCTTGCCCTTGGCAACCGCTTCAAGATATTTTCCAAGGAGTATAAGGGCAATTATGGTTCCGGCACTTTCGACGTATAAATCATGAACATATTCTACATGTCCATTCCATATCTGGTATATGGCATATATTCCATATAAAACCGCAGCACTGGTACCGATGGCAATCAAAGAATCCATATTGGGATGCCCTCTGAACAAGCGGCTGAACCCGACCGTATAAAACTTATAGCCTGCTATCAGAGATGGAATGACAAGAAGCAGCTGCAGCAAACCAAAGTTAAGCGGATTTTTGTCAGGGGATACAACGGAGGGCAAAGGCAGCCCTGCCATGTGGCCCATGGATACATACATGAGGGGAATGGTGAAAACAATTGCTGTAATAAACCTTCTCCAAAGTGCCTTAAGCTGTTTTTCCCTACGCTCGGCATCCCGATCTTCCTGTTCCTCGCTCACAATATCCAGGGCTTGATATCCGGCTTTGGCCACCGCACTTTTAATTTCAGATAATCTTACCTTTGAAGAATCATAAACCACTTTAGCCTTTTCTGTTGCCAGGTTCACATTTACTTCCTGAACCCCGTCCAGCTTTCCGATAACCCTTTGCACTGCATTGGAGCAGGAAGCGCAGGTCATGCCGGAAATAGGCATAATTACCTCACGTATGCGCCTATCCTCTTCTTCTTTCGCTCCATACCCGGCTTTTTCAACAGCAGCCTTTATCTGATCCAGGTCAACCAGCGATTCATCAAATTCTATAACCAGCTTTTCCGTTGCCAGGTTTACATCGGCTGACCGAACGCCCTTAAGTTTTCCTACGCTCCGCTCAACGGCTCTTGCACAGGAGGCACATGTCATGCCGCTTATATTCAATGTGTTCTTCATAAATGCTTCACCACTTTATTTCGCGTATTTATCGATTAATTCAATTACCTCGTTTATCTTTTCTTCACCGTTCCCTTTTTTAAAGGCTTCCTGAACGCAATGCCTAATATGCTGATCAATTGTCATTAAATTAGCCTTTTTCAGTAAAGCCTGCGCAGATAAAATCTGCTTGGAAATATCCACGCAATAGCGGTCTTCCTCAACCATGCGTATTATGCCTTCCACCTGCCCCTTGGCTGTCTTGAGCAGGTTCAATACCCGTTTCTTATCTTCCTCTAACAAGAATAACACCACTTTCTCCTGTTATACCCCCTCCCCACGTGGGGTAGGGTTATGTTTATATTATACACCTAACTGGCAATTAGTCAAGCAAAGTATGTAAAATACTTATGCATTCCTGCTTACTGACCGTTGTTATATGAAATGTTTTCCGGAGAGAAGGACAGCACAAGCTTGTCCCGGCTGCTTTTGAACTGGCGGAGCTTTACTCCGGCTTTTTCCAGCATTTTTTTGGAAGCTATAACACTGTCGGTATCGGCATATTTGTCGCTCAGGTAAATTATTTCCTTGATGCCTGCCTGAATGATGGCCTTGGTACACTCATTGCATGGAAACAAGGTTGTATAGATCTTGTTGCCCTCAAAGGAAGCAGTGCGGTTGTTCAAAATGGCATTCAGTTCAGCATGTACAACATAAGGATATTTAGTATCCAGAAACTCCCCGTCACGGACCCAGGGAAATTCATCGTCTGAGCAGCCAAAGGGAAGGCCGTTATAGCCTACGCTCAGGATCCTGTTGGTTTTACGGTCCACAATGCAGGCCCCTACCTGGGTTCCGGGATCCTTGCTCCTTTGTGCAGATAAAAGTGCAATGCCCATAAAGTATTCGTCCCAGGAAATATAATCTTCACGCTTGCTCAATATTATTCATCTCCTTATTGTTGGTTTAGTCTGCAAATATGTGCGATTAATATTTTATATTACTGCATCTTTCGAAAAATTTCCATATAAACAATATACCCGAAACCAGGTGTGTTAACTGAATAATTGCATTTCGTCATTTGTTATGACATAATATTCTTCAGGAGGTGTAATATGTGGTGATAGAGAGAAAAATCCGCCTTCACAGCCTGACTGATATCAAAGATTTCATCATTCTGGCCAGCAAGTATAAATGTGATGTTAAGATAAAGACTAAGAATAAGATTGTAGATGGAAAAAGCATGATGGGAATAATATCGTTGTTGCGCCATCAACCGCTTACCGTTGTTGCCAAGGGCGATGACGCTGATGACTTTGCAGGACAATTGGACAGAACTGATTTCAAAATACAGTAAAAAAAGTATCTCAGGCAAAATGGGATACTTTTTCGTTTTAAATAAATTAAAGAAGTGAGACAAGCCGTAAGCCGAGTTCTGTCGTGAATGATCATCTGTCTAGGCCTGTTGTTGCCAACAGGCTCAAGCGACCTTTCCCGGGACGCGACGGGCCGCCGCTTTAATGTCCCCTACCAGGTCTTGCTCCGGATGGGGTTTACATAGCCATTCCAGTCGCCTGGATGCTGGTGAGCTCTTACCTCACCTTTCCACCCTTACTCTCCGAAAGTCAGCTGACTTCCGGAAAGCGGTATTTTTCTGTTGCACTTTCCTTGGAGTCGCCTCCACTGGGTATTACCCAGCACCCTGCCCTGCGGAGCTCGGACTTTCCTCGTCTGCCTTTAAGGCAGCCGCGATCATTTGGCTTACTCACTTCTTATTCACTTGTTCGGGAATACTATATTAACACAAGCTATTTCACAAGATCAACTGGGAATATCATCCTCAACTTCCCTGTAATAAAGAATTCTGCCGCAGTTTTCGCATTCTACGATTCTGTTTCCATCCTTAACCCTTTTTACAACCAGGGAGGCCAGGCTCATAAAACAACCATCGCATTGATTGTCCGTTAACAGCGAAATTACCGGCGATTTGCTGGCCTTTATATTCTTGTATTTAGCCAGCAAAGATTTGCTGATGCCTTCTCCAATCTTGTCCCTCTGCTTTTTAAGCTTGAGCAGCTCTTCATTGATCTTCTTAACCTCGGCATCATAATCCTTTTTCACATCCAGATATTCATTTTTGGCATCGGCCACTTTACGCCTTATATCATCCAGCTTCTCCTGAAAATTTTCATGCTCCTGCCTGATTCTTTTGAGTTCCTCTTCCTTTTTGCGAATGCTGTCATTCAATACTAAACCTTCTTTGGTTATCTCTTCCAGCTCCTGCACAGATAAGACATCATCGGATTTCAGCTTTTCCAGCTGAGCTTGAATTCTATCATTAAGGCTGTTGAATTCTGCTTCCAGCTTTGCAAGCAAATCAAGCTTCTTATCTGCATTATCATCCATATGCAAAAGGTTTTTTTCCTGTTTCAGCAGGTAATTCTTTATCTTCAACAGTTTCTGGCGCGAATCAGAGTTCTTTTTTTCCATAATGTATTGATCCATCTGCAAGTCCAGCTCCTGATATTTCCATAAGGTTTCCAGTCGATTCATATCTTGCATCCTCCTTCGGTTATGATGAAAAGGAATAAGCCAAGCTTATTCCTTTAACCTTCTCAGACATTTTCCATAATCTTCAGACGAAATAATCTCTATATCATATTGTAAAACATCGAACCAGTTTTGTAAACGCTGTTTTAGTGCTGCCATAGCAGGATATTCAGTAGTGAAATGGCCAAACACTGCCATAGCCATATCGGTATCCAATACCGTTAACATATCGTGATATTTGGCTTCGCCGGTGACAAACAAGTCTGCTCCGGCTTCCCGGGCGGTTTGAATCAGATCTCCGCCTGCTCCTGCGCAGGAAGCTACAGTTTCAATTTCCTTTTCAGGATCGCCAATAAAATCCACCTTATCTGCATCCAAAGCATTTCTAATCTGTTTCAGATAAGCTTCCAGAGTCTGTTTTTCAGGCAGCCTGCCTATGCGGCCAAAGGAAGGCTTTTCACCCTCTAAGGTTAAAGGCCTGACCTCTTTCAGCCCCAGCAGCTCTGCCAACTTGTCATCGGTGCCGCCCTGGGCCTTGTCAAAGTTGGTATGGGCAGCATAGACAGAGATTCCGGATCTGATCAAAGCCGCTATCTGAGCCCCTGTAATGGTATTGTCTGTCAGGGATTTAACCGGCTTAAACAATACAGGATGATGGCAGATAATGAGATTAACTTCCTTTTCAGCTGCTTCCCTTATCACTTCGGCAGTTACATCTAAAGTTACCATAATTTTTTTTACGATTTGATTTCCGCTTCCTACCAAAAGACCAACGTTATCCCAGGATTCTGCCAGCTGGGGAGGGGCTATTTCTTCCATCAGCTTAATAATATCATTTACCCGATATGGCAATTATAAACCTCCTTATATTGCCTGTATTTGTCTCTGAACTGCTGCAGGCGCTCTGCAGCTGAATCGGACTTTCCCCTTTCCAGTTGCCTCATAATTTGGGCCAAATGATCCATTTTTCCCTCTATCCATTCCTTCAGTAAGGGATGCTTCTTTTCAATCAGTTTCCAGCCAATATCATAATAGATTTCGTTCTTATAGCCTGAAGCGGCAGGATCAGGAACGGCGACGATGACCTCATATATCCTGCGGTCTTCCTTCGCCAGATCCTCATCCGCAATATCAAACCCGTTATTTAAAAGCCAGCGGCGAAGTTCCGCCTGGCCTGTCATAGGCTGAAGAATTAACGCATCAGCAGCAATTGCTGCTTCTCTGCCCTCATTTATTATATCACTGATTAATACACCGCCCATGCCGGCAATTATTATAATATCGGCTTCTCCGGGCGAAAGCACAGACAAGCCGCTGCCAAGCCTTGTTTCAACACATTCTTCCAAGCCATGTTCACGAATCAACTGCCTGGCTTTGTCCAAAGAACCGGCACTTATATCCGCGGCTATGGCTCGTTTGATTCGCTTATGCTGTATTAGATATATGGGAATATACCCGTGATCAGTGCCGATATCGGCCAGTGTATGGACAGGCGGCACCAGCCGGGCAACAGCGTTAAGCCTTGCACTTAGTTTCATTTTCCTTTCGCAAAGCTCCCTGACTATTTTTTTAGCAAATAATCCCTCACAAACAAAAAACACCGTGGTGCTCGGTGTCTTCCTGAAGATATAATTTATGTCTGGTATATTGGTGGGCCTTCAGGGATTCGAACCCCGGACCGACCGGTTATGAGCCGGTTGCTCTAACCGCTGAGCTAAAGGCCCAGGCATAAAAATATTATATATCATAGGCTTTCTGTAGTCAACAACAAAATTTAACAGCAGCAAATGCTGACATTTGCTGCTGTTAATCTAAGTAATCCTTCAGTTTCTTGCTTCTGCTGGGATGGCGGAGTTTTCTCAAGGCCTTTGCTTCAATCTGCCTGATTCGCTCCCTGGTTACATTAAACTCCTTGCCCACTTCTTCCAATGTGCGGGCTCTGCCGTCATCCAAGCCAAATCGCAGTCGCAGCACCTTCTCTTCACGGCTGGTCAGGGTATCCAGCACATCCATCAATTGCTCTTTAAGCAAGGTAAAGGCGGCTGCTTCTGCCGGAGCAGGAGCATCATCATCGGGTATGAAATCTCCCAGATGACTGTCTTCCTCTTCGCCTATAGGTGTTTCCAGAGACACAGGTTCCTGGGCAATTTTCATAATTTCCCGAACCTTTTCCTCCGGTATGCCCATTTCGGCTGCAATTTCTTCCGGTTGAGGCTCTCTGCCATATTCCTGGAGAAGCTGCCGTGAAACACGGATCAGTTTATTTATGGTTTCCACCATATGAACCGGAATACGAATGGTTCTGGCCTGATCAGCAATGGCACGGGTAATTGCCTGGCGGATCCACCATGTGGCGTAGGTGCTGAATTTGAATCCTTTTTTATAGTCAAACTTTTCAACCGCCTTGATCAGGCCCAGGTTTCCTTCCTGAATTAAATCCAGGAAGAGCATTCCCCGCCCCACATATCTCTTGGCTATGCTGACTACAAGCCTGAGATTGGCTTCCACCAATTTGCGTTTAGCTTCTTCATCCCCTTCTGCCATCCTTTTTGCCAGCTCAACTTCTTCTTCGGCTGTCAAAAGAGGAACCTTTCCAATTTCCTTTAAATACATGCGCACAGGATCATCTATGCTTATACCTTCAGGAAGGTCGAGATCATCATCCTTATCTTCAGCGGTGTCATCATCGCTGGTTTCATCCATAATATCTATGCCGAGGGATTCCAGGGTTTCATATATCTTTTCAATTTGTTCCGGCTGAAGATCTACTTCTTCGAGCATGTCCATTATTTCCTTATAAGTAAGGACTCCCTTTTCTTTACCCTTCTCAATAAGTTCCTTTACCTTCTTTTTGGCATCTGCACTACTCACGCAATTCCCTCCTTTCCGATTTATAGGCATTCAACCTGAGGTTGAGTTCTTCCATTTCCTTTAACAGGGATTTATATCTGTCCGGATCAGAAATACCTTTCTGATCCATGGCATTGATTTCGTCTTTTATTTCCTGTCTCTTCTTTGCCAGTATTCCCATCTCAACTTGATTGAGACAGTCATCTATATAGGCATCTATGTTATCATACTCCAGTTTCTGCTCAAATATTTCTACCAATTTCTTTATGTCATTTTTGTCTTCCAGGTAACTGAGCACCAATGCCTCGCTTACATCTGCCTTTCTGTCAAGCAAACCTTTTACAATGTCCACCACTTTCTGATGCAGAGGCTCCTGCAGGGTAAGGCCGTTCAGCCTTTGCAGAATTTTTTCCGCATTGTTTTTTCCCTGTACCATCAGGTTCACCAAATGAGCCTCTGCCCTGATATATCCAGGTTTTAAGATAACCGGCTGTATTATGTTTTTATTATACCTATAATTACCAGTCCTATTCCTTGGTATCCTTTTTTGCAGCTTTCTCTGTGCCTCAACCTTGGCAATCTGATCATATATAGCCCGGGCTCGTATGCCCAACAGGGACTCCAGTTCCCTAATGCACGCATCTCTCTCTATATGGTTGTCCACATCCGCCAGCACATGGGCCGCGTCAGTGGCAAAACCAACCTTGCCTTCGGTGGTATTAAGGTCATATTTCTGCCTTAGTACGGACAGCTTGAAGTTAAGCAGGGAAAGGCTTTTATCCATAAGTTTCCGGAAGTATTCCGGCCCGTATTCTTTTAAAATATCATCCGGATCAAGGTTGTTTGGGAACTGCATGACCCGGACTCTGCAACCTGCTTGCTTAAGAATATCCAATGCGCGCATGGCAGCCTTTTGCCCGGCTTCATCACCATCATAGGCCACATAGATTTCGGATGCATATCTCCGCATTAGCTTCGCCTGTTCCGGTGTAAGCGATGTTCCCAAAGAGGCTACAGCCTGGGGGAAACCATATTGGTGAAGGGCAATTACATCCATGTAGCCTTCCACTATGATCAGATATTCCAAGGGCCTGACTTTGGCTGCCAGGTTAAGCCCGAATAAATTAAAGCTTTTATTAAATACCGGGCTGTCGGAAGAATTCAGATATTTGGGCATGGAGTCATCCATAACCCTGCCGCCAAACCCCAGCACCATGCCCCGTGTATTAATTATGGGAAACATGACCCGGTTTCTGAACCGGTCATAGATTCTCCCTTTTTCAGCGCTTTCAACCACAATACCGGCATTAATAAGCTGCTGATCAGTATAACCCAGTTTATTAAGATAATCTCGGGCGGCCTCCCAGCTGTCTGGAGCAAACCCAAGCCCGAAGCTTCGTATGATATCCATGCTCAGGCCCCGGGAACGAAGATAATCCAGTGCCTGTTTTCCTTCAGTGCCTATCAGCATCTGATAATAAAATTTTGCACATTCCCTGTTGATTTCAGCTATCAGCTGCTTTTCGTCCTGCTTTTGCTGATAAACCGCCTGATCGGACATTTCCGGCAGAGGGATGCCGACCCGTTCTGCCAGATGTTTCATAGCTTCGGCAAATTCCATCCGTTCAATGGCCATTATAAAGGAAACAACATTGCCTCCTTCGCCGCATCCAAAACAATGGTATAATTGTCTCTCTGGAGACACATGGAAGGAGGCAGTCTTTTCACTATGAAACGGACAAAGTCCGAAATATCCTCTCCCACTGGGTTTTAATGTTATATATTCACTGACAACGTCTACGATGTCATTCCTGGATACCACTTCGTCTATCCAGTCTTCCGGCAACCAAGGCATATAGGCTTCACCTTTTTCTGATATATATGTTCGCCAAAACCACAAATTTTCCTTCTTTTTTCGGAATTTAATTTTTTCCGTCTAAGGATGAAGCAGGTATAAAGTTTAAAGCTGTTTCCAGGAAGACGGCATAAACAACTTGTTAAAAAGGCGTACGGCATACCTGTCTGTCATGCCGGCTATGTAATCACACACAGCCTGTTCCTTTCCATAGAGAGGAATGTGCCTTGCATACTCTGCCGGGAGTTTTTCAGGATATTTCATAAAATAATTGAACAATTCTTCCAATACATACATGGCTTTGCTTTCCTCTGTTTTGGCAAAGGAATCAATATATACCCTTTCAAACATGAAATCACGCAGTTTTTCGGTTGCCTGCCCGACTTCCGGGCTCATGGATATTCTATCCTTGCCCTGGCTGTAGTATATAACATCCTTAACCATGGTATCTATCCGGTCAGTATGGGTGTCTCCCAAGACTTCAGTGCAATCTTTCGGCAGGTCCTCCTTGGAAATAATTTTTGCCCGGATAGCATCGTCAATATCATGATTGATATAGGCGATCCGATCGCTTATGGATAAAATCTGTCCTTCCAGGGTAGCAGGTTTGCCCGACTTTGTATGATTCAATATGCCGTCCCGTACCTCCCAGGTAAGATTCAGCCCGCTGCCTCCTTCTAAAACGTCCACTACACGCAGGCTGTGCTCGTTATGTTTGAACCCGTTGGAGAGAACTTTGTTCAGCAGCCGTTCCCCGGTATGGCCGAAGGGAGTATGCCCCAGGTCATGGCCAAGGGATATGGCTTCTGTCAAATCTTCGTTGAGGCGCAGGGCACGGGCAATGGTACGGGCAATCTGAGAAACTTCCAGGGTGTGGGTTAAGCGGGTCCGATAGTGGTCTCCCTCCGGGGATATAAACACCTGAGTCTTATGCTTTAAGCGCCGAAAGGATTTGCAATGCAGAATTTTATCCCTGTCCCGCTGAAATTCCGTGCGTATTTCACATGGTTCAGAAGGATACCTGCGCCCCCTGCTCTTGCTGCTCTTAGCTGCCAGGGGCGATAATGTCATCTCCTCCAGCCTCTCCAGCTCTTCCCTGATCATTTGCCGCCCCCCTCACATAAATCATCAACAGTAAAATATATATACCACATCAGCATCACTTTATCCTGCTTTTCTATTTTTTGCCGATAAAAAATCTTTTTTCCAGACACCAACCGGCAAAGCAGACTGCACTATTTTTAACCTTATTAATATAATGTATTAGATTAAATTTGGTATGGATAGGGGGTGTTTTTTTGCTGTCCAGAGAAGAATTTATCATTATTTCCCTGGAAATCAACCTGTTTTTCCAGAGAATCATGAAGGAACATTTATTCTTTATTGAAACCAGCCTTCAGCCCGTTGAAGCCGACAGAATGGCAGAAGCCAATGCATTGAAACAAAGCTTTGAACATCTTTTGGCAGAGACAGTATTCTATGCCAACGGAGTAATAACCGAGGAATCCATCCGGTCCAACTCATTTGTCACCCCGTACACCCTGAGAGCGGAAGAAATAAATTCCATGTTGACCGGTGCCAGCATAAACACCAACATAACCAGGGCGGAAATGGAGCTAAAAGGCATTTCCCGGTATGGCAAGGAGATTGATCTTGAGAATGTAGTGGAAAACTTGAACGCCAGATCATTAAACCTGGTGGATGACGTTATAGCATTTAAGAAAAACCTTATAGAAATGGTGCTGCAATGCAGAATATTGATTCCTTTGTATCTGTTGCTTCTGCAGCACATTACCCGCGAAGCGGAATATTACCGGGAAACCCTTAAAAGCCTGCAAAACCGGAAACTGCCGGACAGAACACTGTGCGATGAATTAAACTTCTGGAATACCATAATGGGCGAGCATGCTGCATTCATAGACGGCATGCTGGATCCAACGGAGAAAAACCTGAAGAATACGGCAGAGAATTTCACCAATCTGTTTGAAAGATTGGTAAAGGAGTGCATAAAAACATCAGACAGGCAGATTATCAGGAACAGCATTGATGCAACGGAAGAAATCCGGAATTTCAAAAGGGCAGCCACCATAGGACTCCTGGAATGCGACATAAGATCTATAATATCTCCCCTGCTGGCAGATCATGTACTGCGGGAAGCCAACCATTATCTGCGCATACTCAAGATTTTAAGAAAATAAAAACCAATGCAAATGCAGAAAGCATGAAAAAAGGGTACTACCTTTTGAGATTTCAAAAGGATAGTACCCTGCCTGTTACTTACGGTCTTACTTTCTTGGATTCTTAACCTGGGCCTGCGCAGCAGCCAGTCTCGCAATGGGCACTCTGAAGGGTGAGCAGGAAACATAGTCCAGGCCAAGTTCATGGCAGAATTCTATTGAACTGGGATCTCCGCCATGCTCACCGCAGATTCCAAGCTTGATGTCGGGCCTGCTCTTCCTGCCCAGCTCTACAGCCATCTTCATCAGCCTGCCTACGCCAACTCTGTCCAGTCGGGCTGTCGGGTCAGATTCGAAGATCTGTGCTTCATAGTAATCATCCAGGATCTTGCCGGCATCATCACGGCTCAGGCCATAGGTCATCTGCGTCAGGTCATTTGTACCGAAGGAGAAGAATTCTGCTTCGGTGGCAATTTCATCTGCCGTTAAGCAGGCTCTGGGGATCTCAATCATGGTACCGACCAGATATTTAAGCTCAACGCCTGATTCTTCTATAATCTTATCAGCAGTTTTGGTTATGACGTCTTTAACATACCTAAGTTCTTTCACTTCGCTGATCAAAGGAATCATGATCTCAGGAACTATGTCATAACCTTTTTCTTTCTTAACTTCCACTGCTGCTTCAATTATTGCCCTGGTCTGCATTTCAGCAATTTCAGGATAGGATACGGCCAGACGGCATCCGCGGTGGCCCAGCATGGGATTGAGTTCCTTAAGGCTGAGCACAATGGATTTCAATTCATCAAAGCTCATGCCCAACTCATCGGCCAGCTTCTGGATATCCTTATCTTCATGAGGCAGGAATTCATGAAGCGGAGGATCCAGCAGGCGGATAGTAACCGGTCTGCCTTCCATGGCTTCATAAATGCCCTTGAAATCTTCCTTCTGCATGGGCAGAATTGTATCCAAAGCTTTCCTTCTGGCTTCCTCGGTTTTGGCAACTATCATCTTGCGGAAAGCTGGAATTCTGTCGGCTTCAAAGAACATATGCTCGGTACGGCACAGGCCAATACCCTCTGCACCGAACTGGACCGCCTGTCTTGCATCCTTCGGTGAATCAGCATTGGTTCTTATCTTCAGCGCCCTGACTTCATCCGCCCAGCTCATCAGGGTTCCAAAATCTCCTGCAACTTCCGGTTCCTGAGTTGGAATAACTCCTGCATATACATAACCGGTGCTGCCATCCAAGGAGATCATGTCGCCTTCCTTATATGCCTGGCCGTTAACTGTAAAGGATTTGGCTTTCTCATTCACTGAGATTTCTGAACATCCGGCTACACAGCATGTGCCGATTCCCCGTGCAACTACGGCTGCGTGGGAAGTCATTCCACCCCGGGAGGTTAAAATGCCTTCAGCTGCATACATGCCTTCGATGTCTTCCGGTGAGGTTTCTTCCCTTACCAGGATTACCTTCTCACCCCTGTCGGCAGCAGCTTTGGCAGCCTCAGCTGTAAAATATACTGCACCTGCAGCAGCACCCGGAGATGCAGGCAGGCCTTTTGCGATAGGCTTTGCAGCCTTTAATGCATCGGGCTGGAAGGTGGGATGCAGCAAAGTATCCAGCTGTCTGGGTTCAACCTTTAATAGTGCCTCTTCCTTGGTTATTAAGCCTTCAGAAACCATGTCCACGGCAATCTTTACGGCAGCAGCAGCTGTGCGCTTTCCGCTGCGGGTCTGCAGCATGTAAAGCCTGCCCTTTTCTATGGTAAACTCCATATCCTGCATGTCGCGATAGTGTTTTTCCAGCTTTTCAGCAATTTCTGCAAATTGCCTGTAAATTTCCGGATTGGTTTTCTCAAGCAAAGAAATTGGATTAGGTGTGCGAATACCTGCAACTACGTCTTCTCCCTGAGCGTTCATGAGATATTCGCCGTAAAGCTTCTTCTCACCTGTGGCAGGATTTCGGGTAAAGGCAACTCCTGTACCGGAATCATCCCCCATATTTCCGAACACCATTGCCTGGACATTAACCGCTGTTCCCCAGCTACTGGGAATGTCATTCATTCTCCTGTATACGATAGCGCGGGGATTTTCCCAGGAACGGAATACAGCCTTCACAGCTTCCAGCAGCTGTTCCTTGGGATTCTGAGGGAACTCCTCTCCCATTTCCTTTCTATATAATTCTTTGAATTTCTTAACAATTGCTTTCAAATTTTCTGCTGTTAAATCAGTATCTTCCTTGGCATTATTCTCTTCTTTTACACCATCGAAGATTTCATCAAATTTGATTTTTTCTATGCCCATAACAACATCCGAGAACATCTGAATAAACCTTCTGTAGCTGTCGTAAGCAAACCTTTCATTATTGGTCAGTTCAGCCAGACCTTCAACTGTTTCATCATTCAGGCCAAGATTCAGAATTGTGTCCATCATGCCGGGCATGGAAACACGGGCACCTGAACGAACGGATACCAGCAGTGGATTGCTTTTAACTCCAAATTTCTTTCCTGTAATTTTCTCCAGTTCGGTCATGGCCTGGTTGATCTGGTCCACAATTTCTTCGGCTATGACCTGACCATCCTCGTAGTACCTGGTGCAGGCTTCCGTGGTAACGGTGAATCCCTGCGGTACAGGCAGGCCAAGATTGGTCATTTCGGCCAGATTGGCACCTTTGCCGCCCAGCAGGTTACGCATGTCGGCACTACCCTCTTTAAAGAGGTAAACATATTTTTTTGACATATACTTTCCTCCTTGGTTTTTGACTCTAAATTCTGTTTATGTAAGCTTAACTGTAGGGCGCTTGCATTAAGTTCAAAATTCACCCTATATCATATAGAATTTTCCTTTTCTGGTCAAGTTATCAGGTTAAGAAAAGACCGGGAATTAATTTTAAGCTCCAGTTTGTCTTCAATTATAAGCGGCAGGATTCGATTCAACTCCTGCCTGACCATGGGACACATTTGGATGTCTGCCGCCTGGACCGGTTCGGAATCCAGGATCCTTTTAACCGCCCCGGCAGTCTGCGGATGTACAGGAATGCCGCTCACCGCCTGGCTTTCAACCAGCGGCCTGTAACCAATCCGCTCAAGCAGTTTCAGCTCATAGATCAAAACAATCTTCAAAGGATGGTGATCGCTGTATGAAAGGTAGGACAAGGCCTGCAATACCAGCGCAAAAAGACCGGCGTTGCTCTCTCCCGTGGTGGCAGCAGCTTCTGCCAAGTTGGCGGCATATGTTGCACAGGCCAGCCTGTCCACATCGTTGCGTATATTAAAATAGGAGTTCTTGACTTCAGCCTGGTTCAGGATATATATGTCCCTGTACGGCTTTATTATTATTTCTCCGTAACAAAACAATTGGGAAAAGGCAAGAAAACGGCTGCTTTGTTTTCTACACCCGCGTGCATATACCAAAATCCTGCCTAAATCAGGTGACAATACTGTTAATAAGCGGTCTGCTTCTCGGCGGTTTTCGTATCTTAAAACAACCCCCTGCGTACGCACTAAATTCATTTACAAACCTTCCTTATATTATCCTGTCAGAATTCCTTTAAATCATAACCCAGGTCCCTCATGGTGGCAGGATTGTTTCTCCAGTCAGTTCTTACCTTCACAAAGGTTTCCAAATACACTTTGGTGCCCAGAAAACGTTCAATATCTTTCCTTGCCTGGCTTCCGATTGCCTTAAGCATCCGCCCTCCCTTGCCTATCACTATTCCTTTATGGGATTCTTTTTCACATACTATGGAAGCCAATATCTCAGTTAAGTTTTTATCTTCCCGGTCATGTATCCGCTCAATTTCCACACCTATTCCATGGGGCACTTCCTCTTTCAACAGTTGCAGCGCTTTTTCCCTGATAATTTCTGCCAGTATTACCCTCTCCGGCTGATCTGTGATCATATCATCCGGATAATATTTTGGACCTTCAGGCAAGTAGGAAACAAGTTTTTCTTCCAATTCCTTTATATTAGCGCCCGTCAGGGCTGAAATTTCAACAATATCATCAAATCCGCCGAATTTATGGAGTTCTTCCAGCTGTTTACGGGCTTTATCCACATCAGCTATATCCATTTTATTGGCAACAAGCAAAACCGGTGAAGAAATGTCTTGAAGCAATTCAGCTATCATCCGGTCCCCATAGCCGATGCCGTCAGCTGCATCCACAACAAACAGGATTGCCTCCATATCATCAAGGGAATTCTGGGCAGCTTTTACCATATATTCTCCTAATTTGTTTTTCGGTTTATGTATGCCGGGAGTATCTACGAATACAATCTGATAATTCTCCCTGGTTAATACACTTTGAATGCGATTACGGGTGGTCTGGGGTTTATCTGATATAATAGCTATTTTTTCGCCGACCAGCGCATTCATCAGGGTAGATTTTCCTACATTGGGCCTGCCCACAATAGCTGCAAAACCCGAGCGAAACTTATTTGACAAAGTATCACTTCCTTGTTCAGAATTCAGTAAAAGCATGAGGGATTAATTCATCTGTCCGATGCACCTTGTAATTTCCTTTATTATCCGCCACAATTACAATTGGTATGTTAAATTCAGCCAGCACCTGCCTGCAAATCCCGCATGGATAGATCAGCCGATCCAGGTCGGAAGTTACTGCTATAGCTGAAAAATTGCGCTTTCCCTCAGATACCGCCTTGAATATGGCGGTACGCTCCGCGCAATTGGTTGCCCCATAGCTGACATTTTCCACATTTACCCCGGTATAAATTGCACCATCACTGCATAGCAGTGCAGCCCCTACATGCAGGCCTGAATAGGGAGCATAGGCATTTTTCCTGGCCTCCAGGGCTTTATATACCAGTTTACCGTAATCCATGAAACAACCCCCTTATAGGACTCATCCCCTGGGCAGCCGGCATTTCAGCAGGATTTTTTCCTGCAACTCATTCATAAGCTGTTCATCAGCCTGACTTCTCTCATGATCATAACCCAATAGATGAAGCAGACCGTGTATAAAGAGAAAAGCTGTTTCCCTTTCTATGCTGTGATTGTACTCTTCTGCCTGCCCCCTGGCCATTTCCATGGAAATTACAATATCGCCCAAAACTGCTTCTCCGTTTTCAGGCGTTACATTGGCCTGTAGGTCCGACAGCCAGGCATCCCGGTCATAGGGGTCAAGATCCAGAAGCGGAAAGGACAATACATCAGTAGCCTTATCCATGTTTCTGTATTCTCTGTTTAACTCCTGTATTTCCTTATTGTCGGTTAACACCAAACTTATTTCCAGACCCACATTTAAATCCAGAACCTCTGACGCTGCCTGTAAAACTTTTTCAAAGAATTCCTTTTTAATATCAATATTATTCTGGCGGTTTTCAATCAGCAAACTCACTCAACAGCCGTCCTTTCCTTTTTTAAATCCACATTGGGATATTTGACCCGTTCATGGAATATTCCACTGAATACGGCAGTAAAAGCAGCTGCAATAGTATTCATTTCGCGAAGGGTAAGATCACAATTGTCAAACTGGCCATCTTCAAGCTTTTCCCGAAACAGTTTCCGGATCAAAGCCTCTACTTTTTCAGGTGTATGTTCCGGCATAGCCCTTACAGCTGCCTCTGCAGTGTCCGCCAGCATGACAATGGCAGTTTCTTTACTTTGAGGGCTTGGGCCGGGATAGCGGAAATCCTCCAGCCTGGCCATTATTCCATTCTTATTTTTTGCTTTATGGAAAAAATATACTACAGGTGTTGTCCCGTGATGCTCAGTAATAAATTTCTGAATAATATCAGGCACCTTGTATTTTTTGGCCAGCTTAAGCCCGTCTGTCACATGGGAGATAATAATATTAGTGCTGAGCTCCGGATCCAATTCGTCATGGGGATTGCCCACGGAGATTTGATTTTCCTTGAAAAAGTAGGGACGTTCCAATTTGCCTATATCGTGATAATAAGCACCAACCCTGGCAAGCAGGCCGTTTGCTCCAATTGCATCTGCAGCGCTTTCCGCCAGATTGGCTACGATAATGCTGTGATGGTAAGTGCCCGGCGCTTCCATGAGCAGACGCTTTAACAGCTCATTATTGGGATTGGCCAGCTCCACCAGTTTAATAGGTGTTACTACATCGAAGACATTCTCCCATATTGGCAGCGTGCCTATTGTAAGAATGCCTGTTATAACCCCGGCAAGAATTCCCCAAACGGAGCTGGATAATGGACCCAGCCAACCGCTTTGGGTGAGAAGCTCAAAAGCGGTAATTGCCAGGAAATTTCCCCCTGCAATGCCTATTCCAGCCCAGATAAGGGAGTTTCGCTGCTGTATTTTTTTCAGCATGCTGATACCTATAGCGCCGCCTACCATAGTCATTGCAACAGGACCGATATGCAATCCGGTCAGCAAACCGGCCAGCAAAGCCATAACTATATTAATGACGGTTCCTATTCGTGTATTAATCAATACAGCCAAAAGCACACCGGCCATTGAAGAGGGAATGAGATAGGGATTGAATAACCCGGCTGCATATGTCAAGCCGGCAACCAAGATTAAAATAACACACATCATCAGCACCAGACGCGGTTTATATAAAAGATCTTTCTCGAAGAAGACAAGATAAACTATCCCTATTCCGATGCTGAGCAGCACAGCCAGAGCCGCCCCGATTATAAGCGGAATATCCAGTTTATAATCTTTCAGCAGCCCAAGCTCGCTAAGCATTGCTATCTGGGATTCGGTAACCGGCTGTCCGGCCTGTACAATATACTGGCCTTTTTTGTATATAACCTTTTCTACCGCTTCGGCCGCCTTGTTTTTTTCCATCAGGGTTTTTTCAGGATCATACAAGAGGTTTGCCTTCA
>LFTC01000042.1 GCA_001512915.1 Clostridiales bacterium DTU083
GCAAAATCCTTGAATATGCCGACGCCAACCCCAGCTGCAATGGCAGCACCTAAGGAAGTGGCCACACCCGGCGTGGGATGCACCTTAACCGGCATATTGTAAATATGACACAGCATTTCGGTCCACAGCCTGCTCTTGGCACCTCCGCCTATTAAGATCATTTCTTCAAAATTCAGCTGGTTTTCCCTGTAAACATCCAGGACTGTTCTAAGCGCATAGGCAATTCCCTCATAAACCGAGCGGATCATGTCATTCCTGCTATGGAAGAGGGTAAAGCCGATAAAGGCTCCGCGGGTATTGGGATCCCACAATGGAGTCCGTTCACCCATCAAATACGGAAGGAAGAACATGCCGTTGGCTCCGATGGAAGATGACCNNACCGCCCAGTTATAGGCCGCAGCGGCAGTTTGAACGGTTCCGCAAACTACCATATCCTTTCCGTTCAAGTCGAAGAAGTTGAATATGCGGGCTGTCTTATCTATGACCGGCGCATGGTTCAAGGCAGCAATCCAGGCACTGCTGCCAAAATTATTGTAGGCATCCCCTACTTTTTTAACTCCTGAACCCCTGGTTGCACAGGCCCCGTCTCCCCCGCCTACCGTTACGGGTATACCTTCCACCAGGCCCAAAATTTCCGCAGCTTCCTTGGACAGATAACCTGCTGTCTCATAAGAGCTGCGCAGTTCAGGCAGCTTATTGGTATCCACATCCAAGGATTTCAGCATATCATATGCCCATTCGCCCTTGTGCAGATCCAGCATGCAGGTAAGGGAAGCATCGGAGTAATCGGTAATGCCCATATTGCCGGTTAAGCGGCAGGAGATATAGTCTTTGGTGTTGATAAAGAATCTGGTTTTATTATAAATATCCGGATGATGCTGCTTGAGCCATAAAACCTTGGGAAGGGTGTAATGGGGGTCAAGCCTGTTGCCTGTAATTTTATAGTAGGATTCATCATCAATGCGCTGTCTGATATACTCACACTGCTCCTCTGTTCTGCTGTCTGAGTGAATAATGTTGTTGTAAAGCACATCCCCGTTCCCATCCAGGGGGATGCATCCGTTCATATGGCCGGATAAGCCGATTACTGCAACCTGCTTGGGATTTAAACCTTTTTCAATCAGCTGCCGGGTTCCGGTTACAACGCTCTGCCAGAAATCATGAGGGTCCTGTTCCGACCAGCCCGGCTTGGGAAAAATAGTATCATAGGGCACAACAACGGACATTACTTCCTGGCCTTTATCATTAAATATGGCACATTTATTTCCGGTAGTCCCCAGATCATATGTAAGGATAAGATTCTTTTCCATTTTTATGTCCTCCCCGATTAGAAATTCCTTAAAATCCTTTTATCCATTATATCACCTAAATTAATACTCATGCCAGGAAACTTGAAAAAAGAGATTGACAGCCCCATATTAACTGTATATACTGTATATTAACAGTATGTACGGAGTGAGGTGGCTTTGCTCTTGAATATTATTATATCCAACACCAGCGATAAGCCTATATACCAGCAGATAGCGGACCAGATAAAGGATCACATCATGAGAGGCGCGCTGGCGGAAGCTGAACCCCTGCCCTCCATCAGAAGCCTGGCAAAGGATTTAAACATCAGCGTTATAACCACAAAGCGGGCTTACGATGAACTGGAAAAAGAAGGCTTTATTGTCACCTTGGCCGGCAAAGGTTCCTATGTGGCTGCCCAGAATAAGGAGCTGCTGCGGGAAAGCCGCATAAAGATTGCTGAGGAGAAGCTGTTCGAAGCGGTGGCAGCAGCCAAGGCAGCTGAGATAACCTTAGAGGAACTGGAAGAAATGCTTAAGTTTTTCTATGAGGAGGCATAGAAATGGAAAATATACTGGAAATTCGAAACTTAACAAAAACTTTTCAGGGTTTTACCCTGAACAATATCAGTTTTTCGCTACCCAAGGGCTTCATTACCGGCTTTATAGGGCCTAACGGTTCAGGCAAGACCACAACCATAAAGCTGATCATGAATCTGCTGAGAAAGGACGAAGGAGAAATCAGTATATTCGGCCTGGACCACATCAAACATGAAAGTGAGGTTAAAAACCGGATCGGCTTTGTATATGATGAAAACCATTATTATGAAGAGCTGACAGCTGAACAGATGAAGCGCTTTGTGGCATCAGCCTACAATAATTGGGATGAAGAAAAATTCACAAGCTTTGCCAGGAAATTCGGTCTTCCTTTAAATAAAAAGATTAAGGATTTATCCCGGGGCATGAAGGTGAAATTTTCCCTGGCCATAGCCCTATCCCATGATGCAGACCTGCTGATCATGGATGAACCCACCTCCGGACTGGATCCGGTAATCAGAAGCGAGATTCTGGATATTCTCCACGATGTAATTCAGGACGAAAACAAGGGCGTATTTTTCTCTACCCATATTACATCCGATCTGGACAGAATTGCGGATTATATCATTATGATCTACAAGGGAGAGATACTTTTTAACAAAACCAAGGATGAGCTTATAGAAGAACATGCAATAATTAAAGGGCCCCTGTCTTTGCTGGATACAAGCCTTAAAAACAGTCTGATCGGCATTAAGAAGGGCAAATACGGTTTTGAAGCCATGGCTGCAAGCAGGGAGGCTGCCGATGCCCTTGTAAAAGCAGGGGCAACGGCGGAAAAACCTGCCTTGGAGGATATAATGCTCTTCTATACCCGAAAGGAGAATGGAAATGCTTAACCTGATTCTTAAGGATCTGCTGATACAGAAAAAAACCCTTGGATTCTTAGGGCTCTATATAATTATATTTTCAATTGCCTTTCAAAGTGTCGGCTCCGGCGCCTTTACCGGCATAGTCATAGCAGTGACTTATCAGCTGGTTGTAACCGCCAGCAGTCTGGAAGAAAAAGCAGGCTCGGATATTATATTGAACAGCCTGCCCATAAGCCGCGGGAAAATTGTTGCAGCCAAATATTTATCTGTAATTCTCTACGGCCTGATGGCTGTGCTGGGTTACGTAATTTACTCCTCCATACTCAGCCTGGTTCCCATCTCCGTAAGTGTTCCGTCCATTACCCCGGAAAGCCTGGCAGCGGCTTTTGCCGGCATAATGGTAATGAACAGCATATACTATCCGGTTTATTTCAAAACGGGCTTTATCAGGGCAAGAATAATCAGCTTTATACTGTTCTTTGCTTTCTTCTTCGGCCTTATGACCCTCTTTGAAGCGGCCAGCGGCAAATCTTCCAATGCGATTTTCCAGGCCATAGCAGAATTTTTCAACAGCGTGGACAAAACCCAGTTTTCCCTTATGATTATTGGCGGAGCCTTGTTATTCATGCTGGCATCCTTCGGCCTATCAGTTAAGCTATACAAGGGAAGGGAGTTCTAATTCCCTGATGCGGTCTGCCAGCATGGTGTTCCTTTTTGCAATCTTATTGTTCCTTACCGCCATGGCAACAGCCTGTTTGGTTCCTACAAGCACAAACACCTTTTTTGCCCTGGTAATGCATGTGTATAAAAGGTTTCTCTGAAGCATTACATAGTGCTGGGTGGACAGTGGAGCAACTACAATGGGGTATTCGCTGCCCTGGCTTTTATGGACCGTAGATGCATAAGCAAGAATAATTTCATCCAGTTCCGTAAAATCATACTCGACTTTTCGATCATCAAAGGAGATTACAAGAGTGCGGTCTTCCTGATCTATGGATTCAATGAAGCCTATATCCCCGTTGAAGACATTTTTATCATAATTGTTCTTGATCTGCATCACCTTATCGCCTATATAATAGGTGGTGCCGCCGTATTTTATTGAAAAGCTGCCGGATGCAAGTTTTTCCTGCAGCAAGCGGTTGAGATTATGGGCTCCGGTGGTGCCTTTAAGCATGGGGCAGAGCACCTGTATGTCTTTAACCGGATCAGCCTGATAGTATCGGGGCAGCCTTTCGGTAACAAGGGAAACTATGGTATCAGCCGCCTGTTCCGGATCTTCTTCCTGTATAAAGAAAAAATCCCTGTTCCGGGGCCCGGTGTACTTTGGCATCCTTCCCTGGTTTACCCTGTGGGCGTTGGTGATTATCATGCTGCCCCGGGCCTGGCGGAAGATGGCAGTGAGCCTGACAACTTCCACAGCACCAGAATCTATTATATCCCTGAGAACGTTGCCGGCGCCCACGGAGGGAAGCTGATCTATATCCCCTACCAGAACAAGAACGGCTTCATCGGGAACCGCTTTAAGCAGGTTGTACATGAGCACCAGATCCACCATGGACACTTCATCCAGAATGAGCACATCGCATTTTAAGGGGTTTTCTTCATTTACTGTATAGCCTTTGGCAGGCTTATATTCCAGCAGCCGGTGTATGGTTTTGGCCTCCATTCCCGTTACTTCGGACATGCGTTTGGCAGCCCTGCCGGTGGGAGCAGCCAGCAGAATCTTAGCCCCCAGCATTCTGTAGAGGGAAATAATTCCCAGGGTGGTAAAAGTTTTGCCGGTGCCGGGGCCTCCGGTAAGCACGGTAAACTTACGGGAACCTGCCTTTTTGATGGCCTCTCTCTGGGCCTCATCATAGCGGACCCGGTTCTGCTTCTCTATAATTGCCACCATTTTCTCCACATCATTATGAATAAAGATGGAGTC
>LFTC01000013.1:0-892 GCA_001512915.1 Clostridiales bacterium DTU083
ATGCCGGAGGGAAGCGTTGGCGGGGTTTACAAGGCAACTGTTACCGGGGGTGACATGTTAAACCTGCCTGCCATTTTGTTCACCTCTCCAGGCACCTACAGATACACAATAACGCAGACTCCCGGAACAAATGAACTTGGCAATTATGATGACAGTGTATTCCATATCACAATCAATATATTTACTTTAGAAGATGGCAGCGGCTTGGAAAGCCGCATGATAATAAGAANNAAACGAAGAATTGGAAGAACTGGATTATATAGATTTTGTGAATGATTATGAAGTAATAATCACTGAAGAGGAAACGCTTAACGGTTTAATTGAAATTCCGGATGACGAGGAAGTGATGAGCGGTGAGATTGAGCTTCCTGAAGAAACAATTCCCCGCGGAGAAGCAGGCGGGCCCGCCAATAGAAAATCAAACGGCACTGCAATCGGAGAGGGCATCCTGTTCTGGTACTATATTGCGGCATTGATCGGAGCCGGTATTCTGCTTTTTGTAATTGGCCTGACTGTAAAGAAAAAGGTTAAAGGATAAACATATATTCAAGCGCCTGGCTGCTGTGTTTATTCTGCATGGCAGTTTTTTTATGCCCATTTTGAAGTGCAGATCCCGCCTTTTCATGTCTTATATGCATATCCAAAAAAATATTGTAAATAAATGAAGATTAATGTCTAACTTTGTGAAAGGAGGGTATATAAGAATATGACTTCACAAGTTATTGAAAAATCAAGACTTTCAGGAGTAAAAATTATGAAACTTCCGGGTTTAAGTCTTGAAAGTATTACATCAATGAGGCTGCAGTGCAAGAAAAATATAATATAAAAAAGAATTTTGTAAAATTTTAAGATTTTATGTCTAAACCAAAAAAAGATGGGTATAAAATATACA
>LFTC01000013.1:928-4371 GCA_001512915.1 Clostridiales bacterium DTU083
TCTGAGTCTAAAGCATTTGCTATGACGGTCAGGCTGCTATGTTAAAGAGAATTAACATGGCAGCCTTTTTTAATTAGATTTTTTAACCTGCAACCGACAGTGTACCAGCAAAAAAATGTCTACCAAGATTTTAGCAGTCAGGAGGATAAACACATGAACAAAAAATATGGATTCGGCAATCGGGATATAAAGATAATTACATTTATTCTGATTCTTTCATTGGTGATCGGCCTTGCCCTGACTTTTCAGAGTACAGCACAAGCCAGCCCGGCTGATGATCAGGAAATGAACGGGGAGAACCCTGATCATGAAGCTGATGCTCTTGATGAGAGTCAAAATCAAGCCAATGAAGGAAATGAAAAAACCAATGAAAAGGCCGATAAGCCAAAAGCACCTGTAGATGAGCCCGATGAACCCGGCCAAGACTCTCCTGTAATAACAAAATCCCCTAAAATCAATACTTACAAGCCCGGCGAATTAGGTCCAAGTTCAAAGTCAAACATACTGTCAAGCAACGGGGGCAATGGAGGGGAGCCTGGAAGCTTAATTATCGATAAATGGGCTGACCCGCACGAGGATTATACCAATCGATGGAAAGTAACCCTGAGCCTGAGGGGAGAAAACCTGGAAACAACCTCCGACATTGTACTGGTATTGGACAGATCTACCAGTATGAACGGCACAAAGCTGACTAAGGCAAAAAATGCGGCTAAAAATTTTGTAAATTCTTTGTTGACCGAAGGAAGCAACACAAGAATAGCACTTGTAGCCTTTGGAACCGGGGTTACCGTTTACAACCAAAGCGATCCGTTCAAGGATCATAATGGACGGCAGACTTTAATCAATAACATAAACAGTATCAGCGACGCAGTTCTCACTCAGTATACTCATACTCAGGCTGCCATACATGCGGCAAGAAACCTTTTGGCGGGCAGCACTGCACAAAGCAGGAATATAGTGCTGCTAAGTGACGGAGAGCCCACCCGCAGCTATGCATTACACAATACCAGTCTGGGAAGCGGCAATTTCATCCAGGTCGGCAATGTATATCATTCAAGAGATGATTTGCCGGAGAGCGCATTTGATTATAGCAGCACGGTGGGTGGTACGCTTGGCGAGTTGACAACCCCGGTAAGCTTATTATCCAATCGCTACTACCACCACGGCAACAGTGCCGTTGCGGAATCCAGGTTTGCAAAAAATGAAGGCTATGTAATCTACACCATAGCCCTGGATGCAGGTACTACCGGCAACAACATACTAAGCAGAATTGCCAGCCCGGGCAAGGCTTATACAGGCTCAGACGATGACCTGGAAGAAATATTCCAGGATGTAGCGGGCGAGATATCTGCCGCAGCCACCAATGCAGTTATAACTGACGTAATAGGAGAAGAATTCATCCTGGTAGATCCTCCGGGAATTACAGTAAGCAGCGGCACTTATACCTGGGACAGCAGCACAAGAACCATAACATGGAATCTGGGCAAGATATCAGAAGATGATCCCAAAACCAATCCTGCCACCATGTGGTATATTGTAGAGGCTAAGAAATCTGCAGAAAGCCAGGTATTATACCCCACCAATGAAGAAGCTTATGTAATCTACACCAATGTATTCGGCGAGGATAATCAAAGGCAGGATTTCCCCAAGCCGGAAGTCAGCATATTGAATGTGCTGGTCCAGAAAAAAATTACTGGAAACTTGGGCGATCTTGAACGTCAATTCCCCTTTGAAGTTACTATATCCAGCAATACAAAAGGAAAGGGATATGAGACGCCGGCTGTTTTCAGCCTGTCGCATAATCAGAAAAAGGTACTTTATCATCTGCCTGATGACGCAGTAATCACCTTAAAGGAAACCAACAACTTCAGCTATGAAGTTACCGTGACAGCATCCGGCATCGACGGGCCTATTGAGCCAAATGACGACGGAGCTTACATCATAAAAGCAGCCGACCTGAAAGGCGATAAAACCATAACGGTAACTAACCATAAAGAAGTCAATATTGACACGGGAGTCTCTTTGGATTCCCTGCCATATATAATCATCCTGGCCCTTGTCATTGCTGGTATTATAGCATTAATCCTGGTACGCAGGCGTCAAATCAGCAATGCGGAATGACAGCTTAATAAAGATTATCAGCAATACGGCAAGGAGGTGAATTGATCGGCCGCCATGTTCCAGCAACTGCACTCGTTGTGCAGATAAAGTATACATTAATGAAAAACACATAAATCAAAGAAATGCATAAAATCCAAGGAGGTATTAAGTAAGATGAAAAAACTTATAACATTTATACTGGTGTTAAGCTTGGTGTTAGGTCTGGGCGCAACAGCTTTTGCCCAGGAGGAATATGATGATAATGCAGCTGTAACAATTTACAAGGATCTTACACTGGCCAATGAAGACACAGAAAACCCGGCAGAAACCTTTACCTTCAAAATAGGAGCGGGCACAGGTGAGAGAGACGGAAACCCCATACCCGCCCCGGAGTTTAACCCTAATCAGTTTACCATAACTTTCAGCCAGGGTCAAACCTCAGGAAGTGCAGACCTGACATTGCCTGAGTTTACCCAGGTTGGAGTATATACTTATACCCTTACCGAGGAAGAAGGCAGTACAGCCGGTATGCGTTATGACTCAGGAGAATACAAGCTGGTTGTAACCGTAATCAACAATCCTGACTATGAAGAAGGAAGCAATGAACCTAAGTTCCTGCGTGTATTGACTTTGACTGATGAAAATAACCTGAAAGACGATTCCTTTAAGAACGAGTTCTATGCAGGCAGCCTGACAGTCAGAAAGCAGGTAACCGGCAACTTTGGAGATCCCGATGATGAGTTTGAAGTTACCGTTACACTGTCCCCGAAGGAAGGCAAGGAACTGAAAGCCGATCCAATCCAGGCTCCAGGTGCCGACAGCTTCAGTCAGGATCCTGAAACCGGAGCGGTCACCATCAAGTATACTGTTAAAGACGGAAGCGAATTTACCATAAGCAACATCCCTTATGATGTATTGTATAATGTTGAGGAAGCACAAGCGGAAGAATATGATGAACCGGTATATGACGGCAATCAAAGCGGCGAGATGGATGCACCTTCCAAGGAAACCACTATAACCAACAATAGAGACATAGACATCGAAACAGGAGTAAACCTTGACAGCCTGCCCTACTTTGCAATACTGGCCCTGGCAATTGGCGGACTGGCAATGTTCCTGGTAAGAAGACGTGCAGCCAGAATTTAACCCTCTGAACCTTTAAAAGGGACGGATGGAGCCCCAGGGCTCCGTCCGCTGCCCTATAACCTTAGTAAATGACAGGCAGGGATAGGCAAAATGCTGATTACCAAAATTGTACTTAAAACCTTAAATGCCCTTGTAAGTCTGACAGTAGTGCTTTCCCTGTGCACAGCAGGCGCATATGCCGGCTACGCATTATGGGA
>LFTC01000060.1 GCA_001512915.1 Clostridiales bacterium DTU083
AGGTTCTGGCCTTCAGATACACAATCGGTAGCAATAAGTATATCTATATATTCATTAACTTCGGGATATATCTTAGAACACTCCTTAGATATGGGAGAGAATAAGGTCAATACGGTATTTATATCTGACATCTTAATGGACTTTCTCAGTTCCTTTGGTATAGGTAGATTAGAATGATTGTCACCACTACCTGTTACAATAGCCGAATAAATGCCTTTATTAGCAAAGTAATCGGCCAGATTCTCATATAAATATCTGGCTGTATCGGCAAAGGCAGTAAATACGATAACTTTTTTGTTTCCAGGGTTTATTGGATTTTGCATTTTGTTTTCTATAAGGGTTCTAAGTTGAATTAACTTGGCGTCTCTATCAGGGGTAACATTCATAGCTTCCAATAGAATGGTTTCGAGCTTGCCCTTATCTGCCAGCAGGTCTTGTTTCCACTTGATAAGGTCCATATCTTGGAGTAATACCTTTACATTGTTGCCAAACATAAGGCTTTCAAGTTCTGGGTCGTCTATATCAATATCATTGATATCCAATTCTGCATCATAGTCAAATTGCCTTTGTTCTATGGCTTCAAGGGCCTTATATATTTTATAGAGAATATTCTCAACTGTTATTGCAAAGGAATTGATGGAACTTTCTAATCTCTTTAAAATATTTACACGCATAAGGCCAACTAAACTTTGCTCCCTATCTGTCTGCCTAAAGATACCTTTATTTGAGCCTACTACCATATCGTATTTTTCTTCATAGTCAGCTCTTTTTTCAGGAAGCACATAGGCCAAAGGTGAATAGATACACAAGGTAAGTTTTTTTATACGTCTATTGATATCTTCTATAGGCGGAAACTCACTTTTGGCATCAATTGCAGGATATCTGTTCTCAGGGGTTAGTCTGGTGGGAAATTTTCCTATCTCCTCTAGATTGTAATATTTTTCTATGTGCTTTCTGGAACGGGCAATAGTTACCGTATCCAAGAGCTTAAAATAATCTGTATCCATCATGTTGACAAATGTTTCAGTTGTTCTTTCATCTTCAGGCAGCTCAGACCATCTATTGAATACGGTTTGCGCTTTCCTAAGAATAAATTCAATACTATCCAAACCCACGTCCTTGAAGGCATCATCCCTTCCCTCAGTTATAAAAGCTATTTGGTTCTTTATATCATTCATCCGGTTGTTAACAGGGGTTGCCGACAGCATAAGCACCTTTGTTTTAACACCGGATTTTATAATATCATTCATCAAGCGCTGGTAACGAGTCACACGTCCTTTGACTGGTGGATTATTCCTGAAGTTGTGGCTCTCATCTATTACAACAAGGTCATAGTTTGACCAGTTTAAAGTGGCAAGGTTAATCTCACCAGAATAGCCGCTTGTCCTACTAAGGTCAGTATGGTTTAGAACATCGTAATTAAACCTGTCCGCAACAAAAATATTGCGTTTATCATTTTGGGTATAAATGGTCCAGTTTTCACGAAGTTTCTTGGGCACCAGGACAAGAACCCTATCATTCCTGAGTTCGTAGTACTTAATTACAGCCAGTGCGGTAAAAGTTTTTCCAAGCCCCACGCTGTCAGCTATAATGCAGCCATTATACTTCTCAATCTTATCAATTACTCCCATTACAGCGTCTTTCTGGAATTTATAAAGCTTATTCCAGATTAGGGTTTCTTTAAAACCTGTACGGCTTTTTACAATGTTATCTTCTGTTAGCTCGTCAAGATAGTTATAGAATATATTGTAAAGAGTAACAAAGTAGATAAACTCAGGAGTATTTTCTTTATAAAGAATACGCATTTGCTCAAGTACTTTATCTTTTACATCCTGAACAGCAGTATCATTCTCCCATAGCTCATTAAAGGCTTGTAAAAAGCCAATGGTATAGTCCTTACCATACAAACACATATTGCTGTCTAATCTATTGGAAGGGGTAACACCTAGGCCATCGGTTGTAAAGTCAACGGTTCCATTTATAGAAATATTATCTTCAGGATTTTCTATGTAAACCAGCCTTGGCTGAGCAGGATTTGGCTGTTTTAAAGATTTTATTTCTGCTTTCTTTTCAAGCCATTGGGCACATTCCTTGGCTATAGCTGCCTGTTTCATTTCATTTCTAAGTTTTATTTCAAATTCATTGCCAGATATCTTTTTTTCAGGATTGCGTACTATGTAATATTCCCTGATAAGCTCTTTATCCTTACGGACAAAAGTGGGCTCGGTAAAAATAAACCTCATACTATCAATTTTACTTAATTCTTTTTTAAGTTCTGCATATGCATATATAGTAAAATAAGCTGAAATAACTGATAGTTTTGAACCTTTGCGAAGCTCCGCTTTTAATTCATCTACAACCCTATTTTTCTTATTATCTAAAACTTTGGGTGGTCGCATATTATAATTCCCCCGGAACTTAATTATCTTCCTCTCTTTTTACTGGCTTATCCCTAGTCTTACGTTTGTCTGCGGGTTTTTCTGCATCTTTGGGTATGACCCATACGTTACTAAGCTTAAAAGCTCCTTGTATTCTGCCTTCTTCGCAAAGTATCTGAACTCTACGTCTTGATATGTTCCACTTTTCTGCAACTTCCTTTGCTGATAAATACTCCATTGTAAACACCTCTGATTCAGAAGTCTACAAATTCATTATATTCCAACGCGCGAATAGTTACAAGGATTTACTTCATATTAGTTCCAAATATTTCTATTTCATTTGGTGCGATATCGATCATTGTAGAATTTAATACAAAAACATAAAATAGCAGGCACAGATAAACTGAATAAAAATAACAAAGATAAGTGCCTGTATAACAATTTCCCTCACCATATATACAGTTGTAATACAATTCTTTCTGACACTCTTTACAGACATGAGATTTAAGTAGTGCTATAATAAATAGAAATATATAAGACTATATATGACTTACTAGTGATTTGGCTTATGCCTAAAGGGGGTTTTTACTTGTTTGCTGAAGATGTTGCTGCTGCATCAAAGCTGGCTCGAAACAAAGTTTCATTTCTCGAAAAGAACCCAAAAGGCTATTTTCTGGCATCGATGCTGGCAGGAATTTTTGTTGGTTTCGGCGTTATACTTATCTCTACTATCGGCGGTCTTCTGGGCGATGCACCGCATACAAAAATTTTGATGGGTGCATCCTTTGGTGTAGGGCTCAGCCTTGTAATAATGGCAGGAAGCGAGCTTTTCACCGGAAATAATCTGGTTATGTCATTAGGCATACTGAATAAAGCTGTCACCACATCCCAGGCATTAAAGCTCTGGCTTGTCTGCTGGTTTGGCAATTGGGCAGGTTCATTTCTTCTGGCTCTTATCTATTGGGCTTCCGGCTTTACTGCAGGAGCAACGGGTACTTTTATTGCAAATACGGCAGCTGCAAAAATGAGCCTTCCTTTTTTGCAGCTGCTGGTCCGGGGTGTTTTGTGCAATATACTGGTTTGCCTGGCGGTTTGGTGTTCTATCCGCTGTAAAAGCGAGAGCGGTAAGTTAATTATGGTTTTCTGGTGCATATTTGCCTTTGTTACCAGTGGTTTTGAGCACAGCATAGCTAATATGACTCTTCTTTCCATTGCCCTTCTTTCGCCTATGGGTGCAGCAGTCAGCCTGGGCGGTTATTTCTATAACATTCTGGTTGTAACCCTTGGCAATATGCTTGGAGCTATTCTGTTTTTAGCAATACCCTACCACATGATTTCAAAGCAACAAATTGGGAAATAAAAAACCGCCAGGATTTTTCCTGGCGATTGTATTATGCAATGAAATTGNNAGATAACCTGCTTTCTTAAGTATGGGCCGCAGTTCTTCATCTGCCTTAATCAGTGCACGGGAGATGCCATGACGAATAGCTCCAGCCTGGCCTGTAAATCCGCCGCCGCGGACATTTACCAGAACATCAAATTTGCCCAATGTTTCTGTGAGTACCAAAGGCTGGCGTGCTATAACCTTCAAGGTTTCAAGGCCGAAATATTCCTCGATATCCCTGCCGTTTATAAGAAACTTACCGTCTCCGGGAATCAATCTGACCCTGGCTACTGATGTCTTTCTTCTTCCTGTTCCCCAATATTGTACTTTGGCCATTCTCTATTCATCCTCCTTTCGTGCACCTTAAAGTTCCAGCAGTTCCGGCTGCTGTGCTTCGTGCTTATGATCCGGCCCTGCGTAAACCTTTAATTTTTTGATCATCTTTCTGCCCAGCCTGTTCTTAGGCAGCATGCCCTTAACTGCCCTGTATACAACTTCGGTGGGTTTCTTTTCAATCATTTCATTGAAGGTTCTTTCCTTCAAGCCTCCGGGATACCCGGAATGCCATCTGTAAAGTTTCTTTTCGGCCTTCTTGCCGGTAACCTCTACCTGCTCGGCATTGATTACGATAACAAAATCACCTGTATCTACATGAGGAGTAAATGTAGGTTTATGTTTTCCTCTAAGGATTTTCGCAACTTCAGAAGCAAGCCGTCCAAGGGTTTTGCCTTTGGCGTCCACTACATACCATTTGCGTTCTACTGTTTCGGATTTGGCCATGTAGGTCTTCATCCTTGATTCCCTCCAATCTTTCGTCTATCTCAAAGATCCGGGGCTGATGGATCTAAATTGACACTAAGGTTAATTTTAATACAAGCGGCCTGGCGTGTCAAGGTATTTTTTCCTTGAAACACCAGCGTTTGAGCCTTATTCAGGCATCCCTTACGGGTATATTTTCGTAATAAACTTCCTCCAGGGTAAGCCCATGGGGAGGTGCGGTAGGACCTGCCTGGGTCCTGTCCCGGGATAGTATTATTCCGGGTATTGAGTCCGGACTTATTTTACCCTTACCCACGTCAATCAATGTACCTGCCATTATACGAACCATGTTGTATAAAAAACCGTCGCCCGTAAAGAAAAAGTGTATAAAGTCCCCTTCTCTTACCATCTTTGCTTCGTAAATGGTCCGAACCGTAGATTTTACAGGGGAGCCTGCTGCCATAAAGGCGGCAAAATCATGGGTGCCTTCAAAATGTTTAACTGCTTTCTCCATAGCTTCAATATCAAGGTGCATGGGCACATGGTAATAATACTGCCAGCCGATGGCTGTGCCGTGCCTGTTATTGACTATGGAGTAGCGGTATTTCTTTGCCTTGGCGGAAAAGCGGGCATGAAAGTCTGCACCTGCTTCCTCCGAACTTATAATGCGGATATCACGGGGAAGCAAAGTGTTTAAGGCATAGCTGAACCGGTCCGGAGGAATTTTGGATCTGGTATGGAAGTTGGCTGTCTGGCCCCGGGCGTGAACACCGCTGTCGGTCCGTCCGGAACCTGTAAGCTGCACCTTTTCCCCGCACAGCTTTTCCAGGGTATCCTCCAGTACCTGCTGGATGGTAGTCTCCCCCTTCTGCCTCTGCCAGCCGCAGTAGCGGGAACCGTCATATTCTATAATCAGCTTTATATTCCTCATACCCCTGCCACCTGCTTTACAGATAGGTATTCAGAAGAACGCAAGCTATCAAAACAGCGGTTACAGCATAGGCATAATAGTCAGTCCTGCCCATTGTCAGCACCTTCATGCGGGTCCGGTTTTCGCCTCCCCGGTAGCAGCGGGCTTCCATGGCCATGGCCAGGTCATCGGCCCGGCGGAAGGCGCTTATAAAGAGGGGCACAAGCAAAGGCACCAGGGATTTGGCCCGCTGGATCAGGTTGCCGCTTTCAAAATCCGCTCCCCTTGCCATCTGGGCCTTCATGATTTTATCGGTTTCCTCCAGCAAAGTGGGTATGAAGCGGAGGGCAATGGTCATCATCATGGCCAGTTCATGGGAAGGGAACCTGATGGCTCTCAAAGGTTTCAACAGCAGTTCAATCCCGTCGGTTAAGGCTATGGGAGAAGTTGTAAGGGTTAAAAGGGATGTGCCGGTAACCAGAAATACAAGCCTTAGGGCCATAAAGAAGCCCTGCCTCAAACCTTCCTTGGTTACCCGCAGGAACCAGATGGAAAAGAGCTCGGTCTCGCCCGGGGTAAAGAATATATTGATAAAGAAAGTAAGGAGGATAATGAACATCAGAGGTTTCAGGCCTTTAAGTATATACTTTACCGGTATTTTGGACAGGGCTATGGTCAGCATCATAAATGCCAGAATGTAAATATAACCTGTATAATAGCGCACAAAAAAAATTATGATTATGAACAAAAAGGTGATTACCAGCTTTGTCCTGGGATCCAGCCTGTGGATGGGAGAATCTGCGGGATAGTATTGGCCGACGGTTATATCCTTAAGCATGTTTCTTTCCCTCCAGTATCTTCCTCAGCACTTGCTTGGCCTGATCTACGGTATAGATATCCACAGGCACATCAAAACCTTTCTCCCTCAACGCCAGCATCAAATTGGTAATCTGGGGCACATCCAATCCTATCTCTTTTAATTCTTCGGCGCGGGCAAATACCTCCCTGGGCGTGCCCGTCATTACTACCTGCCCCTGGTTCATTACAATGATCCTGTCCACCAGCCTTGCAATGTCCTCCATGCTGTGGGAAACCAGCACAATGGTAAAGCCCTTTTCCTTATGAAGGGCCTGAATTTCCCTGAAGATTTCTTCCCGGCCGCTGGGATCCAGCCCGGCGGTGGGCTCGTCCAAAATCAGAATATCGGGCTTCATGGCCAGAACTCCGGCAATGGCTACCCTGCGCCGCTGGCCCCCGCTCAGTTCGAAGGGAGACCTGTCCTTGATCTCTTCATAAGGCAGCCCTACCAGCTGCAGGGCTTCCCTTACCCTTTCGTTTATCTCCTCCTGGGAGAGGCCCAAATTTTTAGGCCCGAAGGCAACATCCTTTTCAACGGTTTCCTCAAAGAGCTGGTGTTCCGGATACTGAAAAACCAGCCCTACCTGCTGCCTAACCTTTTTTAGGTTCTTGCTGTCCTTAACAATCCGGGTTTCATTTACTATTACGGTGCCCTCGGTGGGTTTCAAAAGCCCGTTCATATGCTGAACCAGGGTGGACTTGCCGGAACCGGTATGGCCGATCAGGCCTACAAATTCCCCGTCCCTGATTTCAAGGTTCACATTGAATATGGCAGTAGACTCAAAGGGCCCCCCCTGCATATAGGTATGAGACACTTGTTCCATTCTTACCGGCATAATATGTTCACCATCTCTTCTATGTTCAGCGGATTGCCAGGTATAGACCAGCCTTCCTTGTTTAATTCATAAGCCAGCTCGACTATCTGGGGCACATCCAGGCCGATCTGCTTCAGCAGGGTCACATGGCTGAAAACTTCCCTCGGCGGACCTTCCAGCACAATTCTTCCTTCCTCCATTACAATTACCCGGTCGGCTGAAATTGCTTCCTCCATAAAATGGGTGATATGGACTATGGTAATGCCCTCATGCTTGTTGAGATAATGGATGGTATCCATTACTTCCTTTCTTCCGGAAGGATCCAGCATGGCGGTAGGCTCGTCCAATATTATGATCTCAGGCCGCATGGCAATGACTCCGGCAATGGCTATCCGCTGTTTCTGGCCGCCGGAGAGATAATGGGGGGCCGATTTGGCATGCTCCGACATATTAACGGCCAGTAAGGCCTGATCCACCCTCTGGCGGATCTTTTCAGGGGGGAGGGCCAGATTTTCCGGGCCGAAGGCCACATCCTCCTCCACAATGGTGGCCACCAGCTGGTTGTCCGGATTCTGGAACACCATGCCGGCAGTCTGCCGTATGTTCCACAGCTTATCCTCATCCTTGGTATTCATGCCCTTAATCAAAACTTCTCCCGAAGCAGGCTGAAGCAAAGCATTGAAATGCTTTGCCAGGGTGGATTTGCCGGAACCGTTGTGGCCGATAATTACAACAAATTCCCCTTCATAAACAGTGAGGGAGACTCCGTTCAAAGCCGCTGTAAGCTCTCCCTCCTGGCTGGCATAATTAAAATATACGTCCCTTACCTCAATAACAGGTTTTTTCATCTTCTTTCGCCGGACCCTCCCTATATGCCTGCATTATGGAATACAACCAAATATACATAACCAAAATGGGGCTGAAATAACCCCAAGTTAAAAAAATATGGATTAAGTACAGGTAAACATCCCATGAACTTAATCCCATATTTCAAAAAGTTGATTGCGCTTTAGTCCACCAACTCTAAGATTACGGTTTCGGCACCGTCGCCTCTGCGGGGGCCTTTCTTCAGAATCCTGGTATAGCCGCCGCCGGAACCCAGTTTCTCGTTTCTCTCACGGTACTTGGGCCCATATTCGTTGAACATTTTTTCAATCAGGGGGTGTTTTACCTCTCTCAAGCGTGCCGCATATTCCTTTTTGGTCTCGTCTTCCTTGCGCAATTCCTTCATGTCATAGAGGTATGCCATCATCTGCCTCCTTGCATGCAGCCTGGACGGCAGATCGTTGGTAACTTCGATGGTAACTGTCTGGCCCTTTTCGTTGTTTACTTCCTTCTTTACCTTCTCGGTTTTATCGTATTCCCTGACTGCAAGGGTTATAAGCTTTTCTGCTATTTTTCGGACTTCCTTGGCACGGGCTTCCGTAGTCTCAATTCTGCCATGCCACAGCAGATTTGTTACCTGGTTGCGCAGTAAGGCCTTGCGCTGGTCGCTTGCCCTGCCCAATTTCCTGTATCCGGGCATAATATCCCTCCTTAAATTGTCAGTCTTCTTTTTTCTTAAGGCTTAAGTTAAGTGAAGCCAGTTTATTAACAACTTCCTCCAAGGATTTCTTTCCAAGGTTTCGTACCTTCATCATGTCCTCTTCGGTTTTCTGGATCAGTTCGCCCACTGTATTGATGCCTGCCCGTTTCAGGCAGTTGTATGAACGGACGGAAAGATCCAGTTCCTCTATGGTCATTTCAAGAACCTTATCCTGTTCTTCCTCTTCCTTCTCTACCATGATTTCCACGTCGTTCACATGATCGGTAAGATCTATGAACAAGGATAAGTGCTCTACCAGAATCTTTGCTGCCAGGCTGGTTGCTTCATCAGCCTTAATGGTGCCATTGGTCCAGACTTCCAGGGTCAGCTTGTCATAGTCGGTTATCTGGCCTACCCGGGTATTCTCCACATTGTAGTTGACCCGTTCAATGGGTGAAAATACGGAATCCACGGGAATAATGCCAATGGGCTGCCCAGGCTTCTTATTGCGTTCTGCCGGTACATAGCCCCTGCCTTTTTCAATGGTTATTTCCATGAACAACTTGCCTTCTTCATTCAAGGTGGCAATGTGATGCTCGGGATTCACAATCTCCACATCAGCATCTACAATTATGTCTCCTCCGGTAATCCGCCCCGGACCCTTGGCGTCAATGGTGATAATTTTCGGCTCGTCTGAAGACATCTTCAGGGCCAGTTCCTTAAGGTTGAGAATAATTTCCACCAGATCTTCCTTAACGCCGGGGAGGGTGGTAAATTCGTGAAGGGCTCCATCCACTTTAATGGATGTTACAGCTACTCCCGGCAGGGAAGACAGCAAAATTCTGCGCAGAGAATTTCCCAGTGTAATTCCAAAGCCTCGCTCCAAAGGTTCTACTACAAACTTACCGTATCGATCGTCCTCGCTTATTTCGACAATCTCAATTTTGGGCTTTTCTATTTCTATCAAATCAAACCCTCCTCATAACTTTTTTCCGTTTACTTCGAGGGCAGCTTATCCCATTATCTGGAGTACAACTCGACAATGAGGTGTTCCTGAATCTCGATATCTATATCCTCTCTGGAAGGCAGTGCTGTAATGGTTCCTTCCAGCTTTTCGTAATCAACTGAGAGCCATGGTACTACTGTACGGCCTGTACCCTCTTTCAGTGCCTTGAAATGCTCCACTTCGGAAGCGCTTCTTTCTCTAACGCCGATTACTTCACCAACATTGGTAATATAGGAGGGTATATTTACTTTCCTGCCGTTTACTGTGATATGCCCATGACGTACCAACTGTCTGGCCTGGGCCCTGGAGCTGGCAAATCCCAAACGGTATACAACATTGTCCAGCCTTCTTTCCAGAAGCTGAAGCAGGTTTTCACCAGTAATGCCCTTCATCTTGTCTGCCATTTCAAAGTAATTCTTGAACTGTTTTTCCAGTATGCCGTAAATTCTTCTTACCTTCTGTTTTTCCCTCAGCTGAATACCGTATTCGGATAACTTCCGTCTGCTGGTTCCATGCTGTCCGGGAGCAACAGGTCTTCTGTTAAAAGAACATTTATCTGAATAACATCTGTCGCCCTTCAGGTACAGCTTCAGGCCTTCCCTGCGGCATTGGCGACAACTCGGTTCCAAATTCCTTGCCATCTGTCACACACCTCCAAATACTCAAACTCTTCTTCTCTTAGGCGGCCTGCATCCGTTATGGGGAATGGGGGTAACGTCTTTGATCATGCTTACCTCCAGCCCTGCTGCCTGCAGTGAACGAATTGCAGCTTCCCTTCCTGAGCCTGGCCCTTTAACGTATACTTCAACGGTCTTCATACCATGCTCCATGGCTGCCTTTGCTGCTGTTTCCGCTGCAGTCTGCGCTGCAAAGGGAGTGCTCTTCTTAGAACCACGGAAACCTAAAGCACCTGCACTGGCCCAGGAGATGGCATTGCCTTCTGTGTCAGTAATGGTGACGATGGTATTGTTAAACGTGGACTTGATATGTGCGGCACCCCGCTCAACATTCTTCTTCTCACGGCGTCTGCGTGATCTGCGTGTTTGCTTTGCCATTCATTAACCTCCTTACTTCTTTCTGCGTGCGCCAACAGTGCGTTTTGGTCCTTTACGGGTTCTGGCATTCTGCTTGGTGCTCTGTCCTCTTACAGGCAACCCTCTGCGGTGACGGATACCCCTGTAGCATCCAATTTCCATGAGCCGTTTGATGTTCATGGATACTTCTCTTCTAAGGTCACCTTCTACCTTTACGTTTTTATCGATATATTCTCTCAGCTTGGAAACCTCTGCCTCGGTTAAATCCTTAACGCGAGTGTCCGGGTTAACGCCGGTTGCATTGATGATTTCCTGTGCCTTCTTTCTGCCAATGCCGTATATATAAGTCAGACCGATTTCTACTCTCTTATCTCGGGGCAGGTCTATACCAGCAATACGTGCCATCATTACACCTCCATGTTAATTATTACATATTTTATCAGTTTTTAACCCTGTTTTTGCTTATGTCTGGGGTTTTCACAAATAACCATGACCCTGCCTTTTCTCTTGATGATCTGGCATTTTTCACAAATAGGCTTTACAGACGGTCTTACCTTCATGTTCAACCCTCCTTATGCTTTTCCGCGCCAGGTAATACGACCACGGGTTAGATCATAGGGCGACAGTTCAACTGTAACCTTGTCTCCCGGCAATATTCGGATAAAGTTCATTCTTAGTTTTCCGGATATATGAGCCAGTATCTGATGCCCGTTTTCCAGTTCCACCTGGAACATGGCATTGGGCAAAGCTTCAACTACTGTACCCTCAACTTCAATAACGTCGTCTCTAGCCAAGGAATATCACCCTCCTTATTTCTCATATCCCAACGATTGTAAGCTTTTTCTGATATCCGCATCCAGCACTCTGGCACCGCTTTCCAGCTGCTCTTTCAGGTTCTGGTCAAGTGCAGGCGTGGGCTTTAGATGCTTTACCTTCTTCTTCTTGGGTTTTTCCATGGTACGCCTGACACCATCCGCGATGAATACATAATCATCGTCCAGCCGCTGGATTATGATAAAGGCTCTGCCCTTATCCCTTCCGGCTTTTGCCACTACCACTCTGCCAACATCAAAATCTCCTTGCGTCATGGTATCTACCCTTCCACCGTAAGTATTTCAGGATCCTCTTCCGTTATGGCAATGGTGTTTTCATAGTGAGCGGACAGGAGGCGGTCCTTTGTAAGCACGGTCCAGCCGTCCTCCATAATTTCCACCTGGTCTGTACCCTGGTTAACCATAGGCTCTACGGCCAGGGTCATCCCCGGGCGCAGCCTGGGTCCCATGCCTGGAGGCCCGTAATTGGGCACCTGAGGATCTTCATGCATTTGCTGTCCGATGCCATGGCCGACGAAGGATTTAACTACCGAAAAACCTCTTGCTTCCACATAGCTTTGAATCGCATGGGATATATCGGAAAGACGATATCCCAAACGAGCATATTTCAAACCTTCATAAAAGGCCTCTTCTGTTGCCCGAATCAATGCGGCGGCTTCTTCGCTTATATCTCCAACGGGAAATGTTCTGGCAGCATCACCGCAATAGCCTTTGTAAAAGGCACCGATATCAATGCTTACGATATCACCCTCCTGCAGCGGGATATCATTGGGAAAACCATGTACCACCTGGGCATTGACGGAAGCACAAATGCTGTAAGGGAAACCGTTATAGCCCTTGAAGGCCGGCGCGGCGTCATGCTTCATAATATATTCCTCCGCCAGCCGGTTTAAATATGCTGTGGTTACCCCGGGCTCTATGTGTTCCTCCACTACACGCAGGGCACCGGCGGTTATCTTGCCAGCTTCCCGCATTATTTCCAGTTCTTTTTTCGATTTCAGTATAATCATAATTCTTCCTTACTTCAAGAACCCCTTGTAATGCCGCATGAGCATCTGGGATTCCAATTCCTTTGAAGTTTCCATGGCAACGCCCACAACGATCAAAACGGCAGTTCCTCCAAAGGACATGGGCACTTTGGTGATAGCGGTAACCACAATGGGTATAATTGCAATCAGTGCAAGGAACAGGGCTCCCACCAGCGTCAGCCGGTTGGAAATCCTGGCCAGGTAATCTGCCGTCGGCTTACCCGGACGGATACCTTGCACAAAACCGCCGTACTGCCTGAGATTATTGGAAATCTCAATGGGGTTGAAGGTAATCTGCGTATAGAAATAAGTAAAGAATATAATTAATAATGCATAAAGGGCAGCGTACAATCCACTATCCTGGCTGAAGTATTTATCCACCCATTTCACAAAACCGCTGCTTTGCGACATGAACTGGGCAATTGTCTGGGGTACAGCCAATATGGAAACTGCAAAAATTATCGGCAGAACTCCTGAAGAATTCACCTTCATGGGAATATGAGTGCTCTGCCCGCCGTATATCTTTCTTCCGATAACCCTCTTGGAGTATTGTACCGGAATTCTCCTCTGCCCCATATCTATAAAGATAACACCTGCTATAAGTGCTATCATGAACACCAGCATCACAATGAGCAGAAGCGGGTTGATCTGTTTTGCCCTGAAGGCCAGGTTGAACAGATTTACCACTGCAATAGGTCCTCTTGAAATAATGCTGGTAAAGATTATCAGTGAAATTCCGTTTCCAATGCCTCTTTCAGTAATCTGTTCGCCAAGCCACATCATAAACGCTGTTCCTGCTGTCAGGGTGAGGCAAACCGTCAGGTATGTCCATACATTGTTTTCCACCAAGGCTCCGGAACCCCTGAGCATGCCAAAGGTGATTCCAATTGCCTGGATGAAAGCCAATATAACGGTAAAATACCTGGTGTACTGGGCAATTTTCTTTCTGCCCTCTTCCCCTTCCTTTGCCAGAGCTTCCAGCTTGGGGATGGCAACTGTTAACAGATTCATGATAATGGAGGCGTTAATATAGGGGGTAATGGACAAGGCAAAAATGGTGAAATTGCCGAAAGCACCACCGGAAATAATATTGAAGAACCCCAGTAAGCCGCTCTGATCGATAATCGCCTTGATAAAGGAGCTGTCAACGCCCGGCACCGGTACAAAGGTTCCCAGCCGGTAAATGAACAGCATTATTAAGGTAAATATGATCTTTTTCCTCAGGTCTTCTATTTTCCAGGCATTCCGTAGGGTTTCTAGCATTTTAGATCACCTCTGCCTTTCCACCCAGGGCCTCAATCTTTTCCTTGGCGGATTTGCTGAACTTATGAGCCTGTACGGTCAGCTTTTTGGTAAGTTCGCCGTCACCGAGAATTTTCACGCCATCGTTCAGTTTCTTAATCAGGCCCTCTTCCTTCAAAAGCTCAGGTGTAACAACGGTGCCCTCCTCAAATCTGTCTAAGTCTTTAAGGTTTACCAGGGAGTATACTTTTGAGAACGGATTTGTAAAGCCTCTCTTGGGAATTCGTCTTACAAGAGGCATCTGTCCGCCTTCAAAGCCCGGTCTTGTACCGCTTCCGCTCCTGGCCTTGTAACCCTTGTGACCGCGGCCTGCTGTCTTTCCAAGCCCGGAACCTGTTCCCCGGCCTTTTCTCAAAGGAGTTTTCACCGCACCTTCAGCTGGCTTTAATTCATGTAGTTTCATGGGGCTGCACCTCCTTTATTCCTGGATTTCTTCCACAGTAACAAGATGTTTCACTCTATCGATCATACCTCTGATAACCGGGTTGTCTTCATGTATTTTGTAAGATCGGATCTTTCTTAATCCCAGGGCTTCCATAGTTGCTATCTGTTTGTCTTTGCAGCCTATGGTGCTCCTGACTTGGGTAATTTTTAGCTTGGCCATTGTCACCCTCCTAATCTAAGATCTCTTCTACGGATTTGCCTCTCAGTCTGGCAACTTCCTCTGCGGTTTTCAGGCTGGCCAGCCCTTCCATGGTGGCATTGACCATGTTTCTGGGATTGTTGGAACCCAAAGACTTGGTTCTGATGTCACGTACTCCGGCCAGTTCCAATACCGCACGAACAGGTCCGCCTGCGATAACTCCGGTACCTTCCTTTGCCGGCTTCATAAGAACGCAGCCTGCTCCAAATCTCCCTATTACTTCATGGGGAATGGTTGTATTTACAATGGGTACTTTGATCATGTTTTTCTTGGCGTCTTCCACGCCCTTGCGGATGGCATCCGGTATTTCAGCTGCTTTGCCTACTCCAACACCTACGTGGCCGTTTTCATCGCCCACTACCACTACGGTATTGAAGCGGAAGTTCCGTCCACCCTTGACCACCTTGGCGACGCGGTTGATGCTTACTACTCTTTCCTTCAGGTCCAGTTTACTGGCGTCTATGCGATCATTACGGTCCATCTGTTTCCCTCCTTTAAAATTCCAGCCCGGCTTCACGTGCACCGGCTGCAACTTCTTCTACGCGTCCGTGGTAGATGTAACCGCTGCGGTCAAATACTACTTTCTTGATTCCCTTATCCAGGGCTTTCTTTGCTACAGCTTCACCTACAATTCTGGCAGCTTCCTTTTTGGTTTTGCCAGCAACCTGCTCCCTCAAGTCCGGATCAAGGGTAGAAGCAGCTGCTAAGGTTGTTCCGTTCTGATCATTGATGATCTGAGCATACATGTGCTTTAAGCTTCTATATACACATAAACGCGGTCTTTCAGCTGTGCCGGCTACTTTTTTTCTGACTCTGGCATGCCGCACTTTTCTTACGGCATTTCTGTCTAACTTCTTGATCACCTAAGCTACACTCCTTCCCTTATTAGTTACCAGTTTTTCCTTCCTTGCGGATGATTCTTTCGTCTTCATACTTGATGCCCTTACCCTTGTAAGGTTCAGGTTTTCTAACTTCCCTGATCTTTGCAGCCATGGCTCCTACCTTCTGCTTGTCAATTCCCTTGACAATGATCTTATTGGGAGCCGGTACATCAAACTCAACTCCGTCTTCTTCGGGAATCTCTACAGGGTGAGAGTAGCCTACGGTCAATACCAGTTTTTTGCCCTGTTTCTGTGCTCTGTATCCAACACCGTTAATTTCCAGGGTCTTTTCAAAACCTTTGGTTACGCCCTCTACCATATTGTTGATAAGAGACCGGCTCAGACCATGAAGCGCTCTGTGATGCTTATCGTCTGAAGGCCGCTCAACCAAAACCGCATTATCTTCCACTACAACGCGCATATCCTTATGAATCTTCTGTACCAGCTGTCCCTTGGGGCCTTTTACTTCCACTACGTTGCCGTCCTTAACCGATACTGTTACTCCATTGGGCAGCTGCACAGGAAGTTTTCCTATTCGCGACATATCCTTTACACCGCCTTCCGTTTGCTGTTTTCAGTAGCTTTACCGAATCTTTACCAGATGTAGCAGAGAACCTCTCCGCCTACTCCCTGTTTGCGGGCTTCATTGTCTGTCATAACTCCTTTGGAGGTGGAGATGATTGCAATGCCAAGTCCGCCAAGAACCTTGGGGATTTCGTCTTTTCTGGCATAAACCCTCATACCGGGTTTGCTTATTCTTTTCAGTCCGGTAATGACACGCTCATTGTTGGAAGCATATTTCAAATTTATATTCAATATGCCCTGCTTGCCGTCTTCAATTACGGTATAGCCTTTTATATAACCCTCTTCGGTAAGTATATCTGCAATAGCCTTCTTTATATTGGAGGCTGGTACTTGTACTTCTTCATGCTTAGCTACCAGTGCATTTCTGATTCGGGTTAACATATCCGCGATGGGATCTGTCATAGCCATATATTCTACCTCCTTCCAGTCTCAACTGTCTACCAGCTTGCCTTTCGGACACCGGGTATTTGTCCCTTATAAGCCAATTCACGGAAGCAAATACGGCAGATGCCAAACTTCCTCAATACAGCGCGCGGACGTCCGCACAGTCTGCATCTTGTATAGGCACGGGTTGAATATTTAGGGGGCCGCTGCTGCTTAACCCTCAATGATTTCTTTGCCACTAATAATTTCCCTCCTTAATTTATCGGACTCTAGACTCTGCTCGAAAAAGGCATTCCCATCAGCCTCAGCAATTCCCTTGCTTCTTCATCAGTCCGGGCGGTTGTGACAATGATAATATCCATTCCTCTTACTTTTTCAACCTTATCATAGTCTATTTCAGGAAATATCAGCTGTTCCTTTATGCCTAAGGCATAGTTTCCTCTTCCGTCAAAGGATTTTTCCGATACTCCTCTGAAGTCCCTGACGCGGGGCAGAGCTACGTTTACCAGGCGGTCATAGAATTCATACATTCTGTCCCCACGAAGGGTTACCTTGGCGCCCACATTCATGCCCTGGCGCAGTTTAAATGCAGCTACGGACTTTTTAGCCTTGGTTACAATGGGTTTTTGTCCGGTTATGGCTGCCAGCTCTTCCACGGCTGATTCCAGGAATTTTGGATTATCCTTGGCATCGCCCACGCCCATGTTTACCACGATCTTTTCAAGCCTGGGCACTTCCATAATGCTTTTATATTTGAATTTATCCATTAGAGCGGATACTATTTCATTCTTGTACAGTTCTTTTAAACGAGCCAAAACTTATACCTCCCTTCAGAGAAAAAAATTACTCACCGATGACTTCATTGCAAACCTTGCAAACTCTGACCTTGGTACCGTCATCCAGTATTTTGCGGCCAACCCTGGTACGCTTATTGCACTTGTTGCATACAAGCATAACCTTGGAGGCATAAATTGGTCCTTCCTGGTGTATGATGCCACCCTGTTGTCCGGCACCCCTGGGTTTTTGGTGCTTGGTCAGGAGGTTGATTCCTTCAACAATAACCTTGCCCTGCTTTGGAAAAGCTGCAAGTACCTTGCCTCGTTTCGATTTATCCTTACCGGAGATGATTTCTACGGTATCTCCTTTTTTAACATGCAGTTTTCTTCTTTGTGCTTTCACCACAGCAACCACCTCCTCTTACAGTACTTCCGGAGCCAGAGAAATTATCTTCATGTAGTCCTTCTCTCTCAGCTCTCTGGCTATGGGGCCAAAGATACGGGTACCCCTGGGTTGGTTTTGTTCGTTTATTATAACAGCAGCATTGTCGTCGAACCTGATGGTGGAACCGTCGGGCCGGCGGATTCCTTTCTTTGTCCTAACAATTACTGCCTTGACTATATCGCCTTTTTTTACAACACCGCCAGGTGTTGCGCTTTTGACAGATGCAACGATCACATCTCCGATGTTGCCGTATTTTCTGCTGGAGCCGCCCAATACCTGAATACACATAATTTCCTTGGCACCGGTATTATCAGCCACTCTCAGCCGGCTTTCCTTCTGGATCATCTTGTACCCTCCTTTCAAAGTATGACAAGACATCAAATGCCGGGAATGGCACCTTGCGCTGTGCTGCTTACTGTGCTCTTTCTATTATTTCAACCAAACGCCAGCGTTTATGTCGGCTTAAAGGCCTGGTTTCCATAACCTTTACGCGGTCGCCGACCTGGCAGATGTTTTCTTCATCATGAGCCTTCAGCTTAGTGGTGCGTTTGATATATTTTCCGTAAAGTTTATGCTTAACCCGGGTTTCTATTGCAACCACTATGGTTTTATCCATCTTGTTGCTAACCACTACGCCGACACGAACCTTACGATTGCCTCTCTTTTTGTCAGCCACGCATTATACCTCCTTTTCCCTCAAGCCTGCTTGGCTTTCAGCTCTCTTTCCCGAAGAATAGTCTTTATTCTGGCAATATCCTTTTTAACCTGGCGAATCCGCATGGGATTTTCCAGTTGGCCGGTAGCTAACTGGAACCGAAGGTTGAACAGTTCGCTCTTCAAATCGGCCAGATTCTGCTGGAGTTCATCCCGGGACATTTCTCTTAATTCTCTAGCCTTCATTGCCTTCACCACCCAATTCTTCTCTTTTCACAAACTTGGTTTTCACCGGAAGTTTGTGGGATGCCAGTCGAAATGCCTCTCTGGCTACTTCTTCAGACACACCGGCTAGTTCAAACATAATTCTTCCAGGCTTAACTACGGCTACCCAGTACTCAGGAGATCCCTTACCGCTTCCCATTCGGGTTTCAGCCGGCTTTTCGGTTACAGGCTTATGGGGGAAGATTTTAATCCATACATTTCCGCCCCTCTTGATATAACGGGTCATTGCAACACGGGCTGCTTCGATCTGGTTGCTGGTGATCCAGCCGGGCTCCAAAGCCTGCAATCCGTATTCTCCGTAGGTAACCTTATTTCCACGGGTGGCCATGCCTTTCATTCTGCCTCGGTGAACTCTGCGGCGTTTAACTCTTTTTGGCATCAACATAATTATTTACCTCCTTCCGCAACCGGTCTGTTCTTTGCTTTGGGAAGGACTTCACCTTTATATATCCAGACCTTAACACCAATTTTTCCAAATGTGGTATCTGCTTCTGCAAAACCGTAATCGATATCAGCCCTGAGGGTCTGCAGGGGAATGGTTCCTTCATGGTATCTTTCAGACCTGGCAATGTCGGCTCCGCCGAGGCGGCCTGAAACCATGGTCTTGATTCCCTTGGCACCGGCTTTCATGGTGCGCTGCATTGCCTGCTTCATGGCTCTGCGGAAGGAAATCCTGCGCTCAAGCTGGGCTGCAATGTTCTCTGCCACCAGCTGGGCATCAAGGTCAGGCACCTTGATATCTACTATATTCAGGATAGTTGTTTTTCCGGTAAACTTTTCAATCTCCTTCTTCAGAGCATCGGCACCTGTGCCGCCCTTTCCGATTACGATACCGGGCTTTGCAGTATGAATGTTTACTTTAATGCGGTTTGCCGCTCTTTCAATCTCTATCTTTGAAATACCTGCGTGGTATAATTTTTTCTTAATCATTTCTCTAAGCTTAACGTCTTCCACCAGGTAGTCGGCGAACTCTTTCTTGGATGCAAACCATCTGGCATCCCAATCCTTGATGATTCCGACTCTGAGTCCATGGGGATTTACTTTCTGGCCCACTTCATTATCCCTCCTTGTGCTATTGGTAAATTATTTCAACTCGTCCAGGACTACGCTTATATGGCTGGTCCTCTTGCGAATTCTGTAGGCTCTGCCTTGCGCTCTCGGCCTGAATCTTTTCAGAGTCGGCCCCTGATTTGCATATATCTCTGCAACATACAGGCTGTCAGGATTCATACCCAGATTATTTTCCGCATTGGCCATAGCAGACTTCAGGAGCTTGGCAACCGGCTCCGATGCTGCCTTGGGGGTATGCTCCAGTATGGAAAGCGCCTCACCCACCCTTTTTCCTCTTATGAGATCAATTACAACCTTGACTTTTCTGGGGGAAATTCGTACGTAACGGGCGGTGGCATGGGGGCGTTTTTCTCTGTTTTCCTGGCGAGCTTTTGTCTTTTCCTTAATCCTTGTTGCCACTTTAATTCCTCCTTCGACTATTTCAATGCAGTAGACCTTTCAGTTTGTCCGCTGTGACCTCTGAAAGTTCTGGTAGGAGCGAATTCCCCAAGCTTATGCCCCACCATTTCCTCAGTTATATAAATGGGTACGTGCTTTCTGCCGTCATGTACAGCTATGGTATGCCCAACCATTTCAGGGAAAATGGTTGATGCTCTGGACCAAGTCTTAATAACGGCCTTTTTACCCTCTTCGTTCATCTTCTGAATCTTTTTCAAAAGTTTCGGATCGACATATGGCCCTTTCTTAACCGATCGGCTCATCCAATGTGCCTCCTTTCATTAACCCTTTCTGCGCTTAATGATATACTTATCGGACTTCTTTCTCTTCTTCCTGGTCTTGTATCCCAATGTGGGTTTGCCCCAGGGAGTCACAGGAGAAGGCATTCCAATGGGTGAACGTCCTTCACCGCCGCCATGTGGATGGTCTGACGGGTTCATTACTGATCCGCGCACGCTGGGACGGAAGCCCATGTGTCTCTTTCTTCCGGCCTTGCCAATGGAGATGTTTTCATGATCCACATTGCCTACCTGGCCAATGGTAGCCCTGCATTCCGCATGAACCAGGCGAACTTCGCCGGAAGGAAGCCTTATCTGAGCGAAATCTCCTTCCTTTGCCATCAGCTGTGCTGAATTTCCTGCGGCACGAACCAGCTGTCCGCCTTTGCCGGCAACCAGTTCAATGTTGTGAATTACGGTACCTACAGGAATGTTTCTGAGCGGAAGGGCATTTCCTACCTTAATATCCGCATCCGGTCCGGACACAACAGTGTCGCCGACCTTCAGCCCATGGGGGCTGATGATGTATCTCTTTTCGCCGTCTGCATAATTAAGCAGTGCAATGTTGGCGCTGCGATTGGGATCATATTCGATAGCTGCAACCTTGGCTGGTACGCCGTCCTTGTCGCGCTTGAAATCAATAATACGATATTTTCTCTTAGCTCCGCCGCCTCTGTGCCGAACGGTAATCCGGCCCTGAACGTTCCTTCCTGCCTTTCTCTTAAGAGTTACAACAAGAGACTTTTCCGGAGTCTTCTTGGTGATTTCTTCAAAGGCGGAAACCGACATATGTCTTCTGGCGGGGGAGGTGGGTTTATATTTTTTTATCGCCATTTTTCGTAACCTCCTTATTCTGCCATTCCCTCGAAGAATTCAATCTCCTTGCTGTCTTCTGTCAGTCTGACATAAGCTTTTTTGAAGGATGGCCTTCTGCCTACGTGAACACCTAGTCTCTTTTTCTTGCCCTGCATGCGAACGGTGTTGACCTTCTCCACCTTAACGCCGAAAATGGCTTCTACTGCCTTTTTAATCTCGGTCTTGTTGGCGTTTTTGTCTACTATAAAGGTGTACTTTTTCTCCTGCATGGCATCATAGCTTTTCTCGGTCAGTACCGGCTCAATAATGATATCATGGGGATTTTTCATTATGCGTACACCTCCTCGACAAGGCGTGCTGCATCCTGAGTAATGATGAAACGGTCATATTTCAGGATGTCGTAAACGTTCAATGTATTTACATAGGCCAGCTTCACATTGGGAAGATTACGTGTGGCTCTTACCACAGCTTCATCCCTTTGTGGAATTACTACCAAAGCTTTTTCCTCTACCTTAAGATTTTTCAATACCTTTGCCATTTCCCTGGTCTTAGCCTCGGGAAGTGCCAATGATTCCATTACAATAATGTTGTTTTCCTGTACCTTTGAGCTAAGTGCGCTCTTCATGGCAAGCCGCCTTATCTTCTTGGGAAGGGTATAGCTGTAATCCCTGGGCTTGGGAGCAAATGCTACGCCGCCCTTTATCCAAATGGGGGACCTTATGCTTCCATGGCGGGCGCGGCCTGTGCCTTTCTGCCTCCAGGGCTTTGCCCCGCCTCCCCTGACCTCTGCCCGGGTCAGAGCTGACTGGGTTCCCTGCCTTTTGTTGGCCAGCTGCATTTTTACTACCTGGTAAAGTACATCTTGATTGACTTCAACGCCGAATACTTCGTCCTTTAATTCGATTTCGCCGACGGAAGCGCCTTCCATATTATATAAAGCTACTTTAGGCATAGCTTGTCCTCCTTTCCGGATTATTCCTATTTATTCTTCACAGTCTCCTTGATGGTAAGAAGCGTTCCTCTTCTGCCGGGAACAGCACCCTTGATCAGGAGCAGGTTTCGTTCCGCATCCACCTTAACCACTTCCAGATTGGCAATGGTTACCTTGGTGTGGCCCATGCGTCCAGGCAGTTTCTTGCTCTTAAATACCCTGGAGGGGTCTGAGCTTGCACCCATGGAACCAGGACGACGGTGGTACTTGGAACCGTGGGACATAGGTCCTCTGTGAGCGTTCCATCTCTTGATGACGCCGGCAAAACCCTTACCTTTGGATGTGCCGCTTACGTCAACCTTGTCGCCGGGCTGGAAAATATCAGCCTTGATCTCAGTTCCAACGCTGTATTCCTGTGGATTTTCCAGCTTGAATTCTCTTAAATGCCGCTTGTAGGACACATTTGCCTTGTCAAAATGCCCTTTCAGGGGTTTGTTGACCAGCTTGGGCCTTATATCTTCAAAGCCTACCTGAACAGCATTATATCCGTCTTTTTCCTCAGTCTTCACCTGAGTAACAACACATGGGCCAGCCTCCACCACGGTAACGGGTATCATCAAACCGTCTTCTGTGAAGACCTGGGTCATGCCCAGTTTTTTACCCAGAATGGCTTTTCGCATCTGTCATAACCTCCGTTCTACTACAATGTGGCCGAAACCCTATAGTTTGATCTCAATATCGACACCTGCTGGCAGATCCAGCCTCATGAGAGAATCCACCGTTTTGGAGGTGGGGCTCAGGATGTCGATCAGTCTCTTATGAGTCCTCATTTCAAACTGCTCACGGCTGTCCTTATACTTATGAGGAGCTCTTAAAATAGTGATAATTTCTTTATCTGTAGGCAGGGGTATTGGTCCGGAAACCAGTGCCCCGGTCTTTTTGGCAGTTTCTACGATTTTCTCCGCAGATTGATCGATCAGAGTATGATCATAGGCTTTTAGTTTTATTCTGATTTTTTGACTAGCCAAAGAATTTCCCTCCTTTTGCCGTACCTTGTTTACACTCACCCTGGTGTGCCATAAACGGATTTAAAAATAAAGGCAAAAAAGCAGTCGGGTACCGGCAACTATTAGTAGCGCAACTCCTTAATTATACAATACGGATGAGCTAAAAACAAGCATTTTTTCTTGAATACACTATCCTTCAGCCGAAGCTGAAGGATAGCTGTTTTTATTTATATTACTCAATGATGGAGGTAACGACGCCTGCGCCGACGGTTTTGCCGCCTTCGCGGATAGCAAAGCGCAAACCTTCCTCGATAGCAATGGGTGTAATCAGCTTGATGGTCATCTGCACGTTGTCGCCGGGCATTACCATCTCTACGCCTTCAGGCAG
>LFTC01000074.1 GCA_001512915.1 Clostridiales bacterium DTU083
TCGTCAAGGTTAGGGTCATTTCCCCGAATGTAGGTTTTTACTTTACCCTGCCGGCAAAGGTTTAGCCACTCTTCCACACTATGCTTTGGCTGTGGAGGAGGGGGAGGGGATAATTCATTTAATCTGCGCTGCAATGCATCCCGTTCCCGATTCAATGCATCAAACTTCCTACTAGCTTCATGGTTTTTAGCAAACCATTCCTGTTCTGCTTTTTTGAAAGCTGTCTTGGCATCCTCATAGGCTTTCCGGTACGGTTCTAGCTCCTTTTGAATAGCCTCCTTCTGCCGTTCTATTTCCTTCAGCTTAAATTTAATATGCTCCGCTTCAACCTTGACCTGCTCTTCTTCAAAAAACTTAATTTCTTCTTTAACGGTTACTATTTGCTGCTGTAATGAGCTAACCATTTTCAGCGCTTCCTGCCGCTTGTCTTCGTCGCCGCTTAATAAAGCTTCTTTCTGCATCTCAATAGCGGTTTCAAGCATTTTCTCAAGGGTCGTTTTTGCATTGATTTTTTTATTCCTTAGCTCCTCAATTTTTTCCCATTTTGTCCTTTTGGGCTTAACTAGTTTGAGCATCTTGAAAGCCTCCTAAGTGTTATTGGTTTTTAGAGAAGTAGGGAAAATATCGTCATTTGCGTCATTATCGTCATATGCCTTATTTTTCAAGGGTTCTGGGAATGACGATATTTTTTCGTTATCGTCATTAATCGTCATAATATCGTCATTGCCCAAAGCCTTGATATTGCTGGGTTTATGACGATATGACGATAATGACGATAAATTCTCTACTCTTCGCAAAAGGATTGTTTTTTGGGTTGCTGTCCGGTAATCCTCTCCTGTCTGTACCTTAATCCCGTAGTCCGCCAGCGCAGACTTAATCTTATTTAGCTTTCTGGTTAGGGTATTAGACCTTTTCGGCCATGCTTTGTCCTTTTCATTCACGCTGGGCAGTTCACTCAGGGCTTCTAGTAATTCCGTTGCTGTGCCTTCCCATTCTTCTTTACCGTCCATGAATTCCGCAA
>LFTC01000066.1:0-8631 GCA_001512915.1 Clostridiales bacterium DTU083
ATTTTTGCTTTGTTTATGCTTGGAGCTGCTGTAAGGATGATTTTGTAATGCTTCATTTTATCATTGGATTTTTGTCAGGGATAGCCGGAGGAATGGGGATAGGAGGCGGTACGGTTCTGATACCTTTCTTGATATTTTTTACAGAAGCCGCTCAGCATGAGGCCCAGGGTGTAAACTTGGTTACCTTTATACCTACAGCTTTGGCAGCTGTTATTGTACATATCAAAAACAAACATATTCAACTAAAGACAGCATTTCAACTGATAATAGCAGGAATCACAGGGGCAATTCTGGGTTCATATTTAGCTTCCATTATTTCAGCTCAATTGCTTAAGAAAATGTTTGGAGTTTTCCTCCTGATTATGGGTTTATATGAATTGATACGAAAGGAAAAATCAAAATAATTTTAAGTACTATTATATGTTACAATCTTTGATAATTTGTGATATAATATTTTTGTTGTTGAGTTAGTTTTTTACTGCTCTCTATATGAATAACCTGAAGAAGCTTCAGCCTCTGAAGGTTATTTTTCATGTTTGCTGTAAGATAAATATTTAACAAAAAGCAAGCACGTCATAATTAAAATCAGAAGTAACAATCTCAATAGAAAATGAAAGAGGTGTAGTTCTTGTCAAGCAAGCTTAAACTTTTTTCTTTTTCCGGGGGGATACATCCGCCAGAAAATAAGCATATGACTGAGAATAAAAAAATAGAAACATGTAAATCACCTGATATTGTTACCATTCCGCTTTTACAGCATACAGGAGCACCTTGTGAGCCACTGGTTGCAAAAGGAGATGAGGTTAAGCTTGGCCAGAAAATTGGGGAACCTAAAGGGTATATAAGTGCGCCGGTTCATTCCAGTGTTTCAGGTGTTGTAAAATCCATTGAAACAGTAGATTTGCCTACTGGCATCAAAGCAAATGCGGTTATTATTGAGAATGACGGAAAAGATACACCCGAAGAGCCTTTAACTTCAGGAAAGAGATTAGAAGATTTCAGCATAAAAGAGCTGCAAAACCTTGTACTGGAGGCAGGCATAGTAGGTTTAGGAGGGGCATGCTTTCCAACTCATGTAAAATTATCACCTCCTGATGATAAAAAAATAGACATAATTATTTTAAATGGCGCTGAATGCGAGCCATTTCTTACATCTGATCACCGGCTTATGGTAGAAAAACCCGAGGAAATCATTTACGGTATGAAAGTAATAATGAAAATTTTGAACGTTTCCCAGGGCTATATTGCTATAGAAGATAATAAGCCGGATGCAATAAATATAATGAAAGAGGCAGCACAAAAAGAAAAGGGTATTCAGATAATAGCCCTTCCAACCAGGTATCCTCAAGGAGCAGAAAAACAACTGATATATGCTGTAACCGGACGTCAGGTTCCTGCTGGGGGGCTTCCTGCAGATATTGGCGTTGAGGTCAATAATGTATGTACTGCAGCTGCCATAGCCCGCGCCATACAAACAGGGATGCCTCTTTATCAACGTATTGTGACTGTATCAGGAGGGGCAGTAAAAGAACCCAAAAATGTACTGGTAAGGCTTGGTACTTCCTTCCGAGATGTTATTGAATTTTGCGGAGGTTGGACAGAGGAACCTGCTAAGATTATTAATGGTGGGCCTATGATGGGTACAGCTTTGCATACCTTAGATGTGCCAGTAACCAAGCAGACTTCAGGGATACTGCTTTTCACCAAGAAGGAAGCAGAACAGCCTGAGCCATCTAACTGTATCAGGTGTGCAAGATGCCATTATGTATGTCCGATCCGCTTGCTTCCTATGAATATAAGTGCTCAATCCTTGCTGGGTAATTATGAAGAGGCAGAAAAACTTCATGCATTGGAGTGTATTGAGTGCGGTTGCTGTTCGTATATATGCCCCGCTTCACGACCTCTGCTTCAATCAATTCAAGTTGCAAAAAAAGAAATTATCGAAGCAAGAAAGCAAAATGCATAAACTAACAATTATCAAAAATCTAGCTGGAAAACTAATAAGGGGTTTATGGAGGGTTTTTAATGAGTAATTATATAGTTTCATCTTCTCCTCATATCCGGACACATGAATCGACTTCCAGGATAATGCTGGATGTTATCATAGCTTTAATACCAGCAGGGGTTGTATCTATTTGGAAGTTCGGGGTAAAATCTCTCTGGGTGATTTTACTTGCGGTTATTTCATCTGTCTTAACAGAGTATATAGTACAGAAACTAACTAAAAAAACTGTTACAATCAATGATTTCAGTTCAGCTGTAACAGGCTTGCTTTTGGCATATAATTTACCGCCGGGAGCTCCCTGGTGGATGGTCATAATTGGATCCGTAATCGCTATTGCTTTGGTAAAACATGCTTTTGGAGGTCTGGGGCATAATTTTATGAATCCTGCTCTGGCAGCACGCGCTGTATTGATGGCTTGCTGGCCGGTACACATGACTAATTGGATAAGTCCGGGTTCTGATGCAGTCAGCTCTGCAACTCCTTTGGTTTTGAGAAAAATTAGTGATGCTGCAACCAGCGCAACCAGTGCAGCAACCAGCAGTGCGACAAGTGGTGCTACAGCTGGTGCTACGGCAGCAAGCATGGAACTTCCATCATTATTGGATGTTATTATTGGTAACATACCAGGCTCGCTTGGAGAAATATCTTCAGCAGCTCTATTAATTGGTGCAGCGTATTTGCTTTACCGAGGCGTAATTAATTGGAGAATACCGTTTACCTATCTTGCTACAACTTTTGTATTGACATTGTTTATCAATGGTTGGGATTTTTATGATGCATTTTATCAGCTGTTTCTGGGCGGACTAATTTTGGGAGCATTTTTTATGGCAACGGATTATTCATCCTCCCCGGTAACTTCGCTGGGCCAGATTATTATGGGCATTGGATGCGGCATACTAACTACTGTGATAAGGGAATTCGGCGGTTATCCGGAAGGGGTCAGCTATTCTATACTGCTTATGAATGTGGCAACACCTTTAATTGAAAAGTATACTATGCCCAAGATATTCGGGGAGGTGGGAAGTCGTGTCTGATACATTAAGACTGGGACTTAAACTATTATTGATAACTGCAATTGCAACCTTTGCCTTAGCATTAACCCAGATGATAACGGAAGAACCTATAAAGGTCCAGGCAGAGAAAATAGGCAATGAAACTAGAGCAACTGTTCTGGACGGTGCTGAGGAATTTGTACCGTTGGAGACAGACAACAATAAATATCCTAATATAATAGAGGCTCATAAAGGATTGAAAGACGGAGATATTGTCGGTTATGTTATCAAAAGCTTCAATAATGGATACGGCGGACCAATTGAAGTAATTGTTGGTATAGGTCAGGAAGGCATTATAACCGGAGTGCGGATTTCACAGCATAGTGAGACTCCGGGTTTAGGAGCGAAAGCGCAGGAACCTGGGTTCTACGAGCAGTATCAGGGTAAGCCGGTGAGCAGCCAGCTGGCTAACGATGAAATTAATGCTATAACTGGTGCAACTGTTACCTCCAATGCAGTAACTGGAGCGGTTAATTATGCAATTGATTATTTCAGCTCAGAATTAGGTTCAGGAGGTGGCAGATAATGAAGGCGAAAGATGTATTGCTGAATGGAATTATAAAAGAAAATCCTACATTTAGATTGGTCTTGGGAATGTGTCCCACCCTGGCTGTTACTACAGCAGCAGTGAATGGTGTAGCCATGGGTTTGGCTGTTGTATTCGTTCTGGCAGCGTCTAACTTGGTTATTTCTTTGCTAAGAAACTTTATACCTGATAAGATTCGAATCCCTTCGTACATTGTTGTAATTGCTGCTTTTGTAACCATAGTGGGTATGCTGATGGAAGCTTTTGTGCCCGAGCTTTACAAAGCATTAGGTTTATTCATACCTTTGATTGTTGTCAATTGTATTATATTGGCCAGAGCAGAATCCTTTGCTTCTAAGAATAATCCATTTTACTCCCTTATAGACGGTATAGGCATGGGTTTGGGATTTACTATTGCTCTTACAATTCTAGGTGCTATCAGGGAAATTCTTGGTGCTGGCACTATATTTGGTGTACCTGTATTTGGCCAAGGTTTTGAGCCTGCCATTATTATGATACTCCCTCCCGGTGCCTTTATCACTCTGGGATTACTTTTGGCAGCGCTGAATAAATTGGATCAGAAGCGGCAGGAAAACCAAGCAAAACAGGTATAACAGGGGGTATAAGCATGGAGTATTTTGGAAAAGTATTTTTGGTTTTATTAAGTTCAATCCTGATTAATAATTTCATTCTATCAAGGTTTCTGGGTATTTGTCCTTTTCTTGGGGTATCCAAAAAGGTTTCTACAGCAGCCGGCATGGGTGCAGCTGTTACCTTTGTTATGGCAATGGCGTCTGTGATAACTTATTTGGCGCATTATTTCATTTTGGAGCCTTTGAACATGGAATATATGCAAACATTGGCTTTCATTTTAATCATAGCTGCATTGGTGCAATTTGTAGAAATGGTAATTCAAAAGGTAAGTCCGTCTCTTTACCAGGCTTTAGGTGTCTACTTGCCACTTATTACCACAAATTGTGCTGTGCTGGGTGTAGCTATTCTTAATATCGACGAAGGCTACGATCTTTTTATGACATTGATTAACGGAATCGGCGGGGCTTTGGGATTTACACTGGCTATCGTACTCTTTGCCGGTATACGTGAAAGGCTGGAAATGGCAGATATCCCAGAACCTTTCAAAGGTTTTCCAATAGCTATGATTACAGCCGGATTAATGTCGGTTGCTTTTCTGGGCTTCCAGGGATTGATTAAGTAATAGAGTATAAGGAGCGATTCTTATGTGGGAACAATTGTTATTACCGGTACTTAGCCTAGGCGGACTTGGTTTTGTCTTCGGTGCCGGTCTCTCGTTGGCTTCCAAAAAATTTGCAGTGGAAACTGACCCTCGTATTGAAGAGATAAGGGAGGTACTACCTGGGGCAAATTGCGGAGCTTGCGGCTATCCTGGATGTGATGGACTGGCTGCAGCAATAGTCGAAGGAAGGGCAGAGGTAGACGCATGTACAGTAGGCGGCAGCCCGGTAGCCAAGAAGGTAGGCTCGATAATGGGCGTGAAGGTTGAGACCAAAGAGAGAATGGTTGCCCGGGTTTTATGTCAGGGAGACTGTGAAAAAGCAGTTGATAAATATATTTATAAGGGCATGGAGGATTGTGTTGCCGCATCTATGTTGGCAGACGGACAAAAAGGATGCAGCTACGGATGTCTGGGATTGGGTACTTGTGAAAGAGTTTGCCCATTTGATGCTATACACGTAAATGAAAAAGGAATAGCAGAGGTTGACAGAGAAAAATGTACAGCTTGCAATAAATGCGTTGTGGCATGTCCTAAGAATGTAATAGAACTAATTCCATTTTCAAGTGAGGTCCAGGTGGCATGTAATTCGCAGGACAAGGGAAAAGGAGTTAAGTCTTATTGTGATGTTGGTTGTATTGGATGCCGGATATGCGTTAAAGCATGTCCGTATGATGCTATGACCTTTGAAAATAATTTGGCAAAGATAGATTATGAAAAATGCACCAATTGTATGATATGTGCAGAAAAATGTCCTACAAAAGCCATATACGCAGACTTTTCCAAAAAGGCAGACCAATCAGCATAACATGCTGATTGGTTATTTGTAGGTGATATTTTGGATCTATATTATGCTGAAAAATGCAGCATAAAGAATACAGGGAAAAATATAACCGGACATTTCATAAAAGGTGACGCAGCAACAGAGTTGATGATACTGCAAGACCATTGGCAGGGGAAATTGCAAATGATATACTTAGACCCTCCATTTTTTACTGGAAATGCATTTTATTTCAAACAAAGAATTGGTGAAAAAGGGTGGGAGGGTGACACAAAGTATATTATTACTCACCAGGCATATTCTGATCAATGGATTGACCGTGCATCCTTTGTTAACATGCTGCGGCAGGTGCTTACTTTGTCACATAAATTGCTTAAACCTGAAGGATCCTTATTCTTGCATTTGGATTACCGATTCAGTCCCCACGCCAGATTATTAATGGATGAAATTTTTGGAGAGGAAAACTTTCTTAACGAGATTATATGGGCTTACAGAACAGGCGGACGCGCAAAGCGCCATTTCAGCCGAAAACATGATACTATTTTGTTTTATCGGAAATCCAATCAACATTTTTTTGATCCGGAAGCCGTAGGTAAGCCCAGGGGACCGTTAAAACGTAATAACATGAAGCGTCAAAAGGATAAAGACGGACGAATATTCTGGTCCATACGTTCAGGCGGTAAAGAATATCGTTATTACGAAGACTCGATTATTATTCCTAGTGACGTTTGGGATGATATTTCTCATTTGCAACAAAAAGACCCGGAACGAACCGGATATGATACACAAAAACCAGAATCCTTATTGGAACGGATGGTTTTATCTACAACACGCCAGGGTGACTGGGTGGGTGATTTTTTTGCCGGCTCAGGCACAACCCTTGCAGTTGCGCAGAAAAACGGGAGAAAATGGCTGGCAGTAGACAAAAGCGTATTTTCTATGTATGTAAGCAGAAAAAGGCTTTTACAATTAATTTCTGAGGGATTTTTTGTTTTTTCAGATTCATCGTTAAAAATAACAAATTCTTCAGATTCCAGCAATGTTTTATATACCGTAAGTTTTTCAGATAAAAATACAATAAAGGTAAAATTAGTGGATTATTCATGTAAGCAAATACCTTGTTTATCTAATAATTTTTTGGATTATGTTGACTTTTGGTCAGTCGGTTATATAAATAGTGACAGATACTTTGTACAGGATTATACATTTCGGACTCATACAAATCCATTTATAAAGCAGGAGCTGGCAATTCCGATAATTGAAGTAAAATCTGAAATTGCTGTACACATCGTTGATATATACGGAAAGCAATCACTTATAATAATCAGGTAAACCAAAAACCGCCAAAGGTGTCTTGAATTACATTTAATAAAACAAAAAAGATTAGCCAAAATAGAGACAAAGGAGGCGACATAATGAAAAGAGGGCATTATATTTTCTCTATTTTGGCTTTAATAATATGTATACTGGCTGTATCATGTACGATGCAGAGAGTGCCGGATGAAACTCTACCTCAAACTACACCTGAAAACAGGCAGACCAGGTTTGATCCCGGAGTCACACCAGCTCCCAGGAGGGCCAGGCAGGAAAACTTTAGAAGAGATATGAGAGATTCCTTGATTAGAGACAGTGACCGTAACGAGAATGGCCGAAATATTTCTCCAATGAATACTAATATGCAGGAACGGGCAGAGCGGGTTGCTAATGCGGCTGCCAGGGTTAAAGAGGTAGAATCTGCAACTTGCCTGATTACAGGTAACACTGCAATGGTGGGCCTGCAGTTTAATGAACAATATAAAGGACAACTCACCGATTCCATAAAAAGGCAAGTGGAGAAAAGAGTTCGTGAAACAGATAACAGGATTAACCGGGTAGTAGTAACTGCAGATCCCGATTTGGTAAGCAGAATAGAAGAAATATTTAGAGAGATAGGCAACGGAAGGCCTATATCCGGCTTTACAGAGGAGATAAACGAAATGATTAACAGAATTAATCCTAAGTAAAATCGTTAGAACAACTTATAAAGCTGTCGTATATCAACAGAGGGATTCAAACCCTCTGTTTTGTTTATTAAGAGTTTTTCTTGACTATGGGTCAGGCCAAATCTATAATTGGAATATAAAAGCTTCGTATTGATGGTCAATTATAAGCATGTAATAGGAGTGAATAATTCATGAACCCCATCGCATTTCATTTGTTTGGTCAACCTATCTATTGGTACGGCATTCTGATCTCCATAGGTGTTTTTCTGGGAATCTTGCTTGCTATGCGCAATTCCAAAGTTTTTGGTTTGGATCAGGATTCCATTATAGATTTTGCTTTGCTGGCCATTCCTCTTGCCATAATTGGTGCCAGGTTATATTATGTAATATTTGAATGGAGCATGTACCGCGAAAATCCACTGGAAATAATGAATATAAGAAAAGGCGGCCTTGCAATTTATGGAGGGGTTATCGGTGGGATTCTGGCCGGCTTTATTTTTACTAAGTGGAAGAAGCAAAATTTTTGGAATCTGGCAGACATTTGTGCCCCTAGCTTGATTTTAGGCCAGGCAATAGGCCGCTGGGGTAATTATGTGAACCAGGAAGCTTATGGTTATACCATAACTGATCCAAAGTGGCAATGGTTTCCTGCTGCTGTTTTTATAGAGGCCGATGGCAAATGGCATATGGCAACTTTTTTTTATGAATCGTTATGGAATTTTATTGTATTTGTATTCTTAATGTATTACAGGAAGCGAAGAAAAGAAACAGGGGAAGTCTTTTTATTCTATTTAATTCTATATTCATTCGGCCGGTTCTTCATCGAAGGACTTCGGACAGACAGCCTATACATAGGCACAACCCGTGTATCACAATTGCTAAGCGCTGTTCTTTTTGTAGTCGGCATTGGAATCTTTATACAAAGGAGAAAAAATGCCAAGACAGCTGTGGCCGAGGCAGAAATAATGACCGCTGGTGCGAGTGAAAGCATTTCAGATGCTTCATTGGAAAATAATTCTGAAAAAGCCGATGA
>LFTC01000066.1:8655-101527 GCA_001512915.1 Clostridiales bacterium DTU083
AATGAATGAATGAATACTGCTCCTTCGTTAATTTATTTAGCATGAAAAAGATTTTGTTGGGAAAAAATATTAACAAGTATTGAGTTTTGAATATGCTTTAAATTAACGAAAGGAGAGGCTGATAACATGGCAGACAATATGGACCAGGTTAAAAGGGAGGATGAAGAAAAAAGGAATGTAAGCTGGATCGGCATTATTACGCGTTTTATAGTAGCAGCTATTGTTTTAATGATAACAGCCTGGCTGACCCCTGGTTTTTCCCGGATGGGTTTTGGAACCGCATTAATTGCTGCTTTGGTTATTGCGGCTATGGATTGGATAATACAGCGTGTGTTTAAAATAGATGCATCTCCCTTTGGCAGAGGCATCGTTGGTTTTATAGTTTCTGCTGTTATTATCTATCTTACACAGTTTTTGGTGCCCGGCATGAGTATATCCATATGGGGGGCAATTATAGCGTCCATTATTATAGGCATAATAGATGCAATTCTCCCGATAAATGTTAACGTAGTCTGACGTTCATTTATTAGAAAAAGGCTGTAATATGGTATATAAGAAGAGCGGCTTTTCAATGCCGCTTTTTCTTTTTGAATCTACAGAGCCGGATTATGACATATGAGACTACGACAGCCGGCAAATCTGATTGGCTTGTTTTTTTTATTGTGTAGAGTATAATTAATTAAGAAATAAAAATTGAGAGGCGAAAGTTATGAGAAATCTAACTATGATGACAGACCTATATCAGCTTACTATGATGTATGGGTATTACAAAATAAATACCCATAAGAGACAGGCTGTTTTTGACTTGTTTTTTAGAAAACGCAACGTAAATTCAGCTTATGCCATTGCCGCCGGCCTGGAACAGGTGATGGAATATATAGATAATCTTCACTTTAGTGAAGAGGATTTAGAATATCTTAACAGCTTGAATCTATTCGATAATGATTTTTTGGATTTATTGCGGGAACTTCGCTTTACTGGTGAAATGTATGCAGTTCCTGAGGGAACAGTAGTTTTTCCTGACGAGCCGTTGGTCCGGGTTAAAGCACCGCTTATAGAAGCTCAATTAATCGAAACGGCCCTATTGAATATTATTAATCATCAAACATTGATCGCTACAAAGGCCAGCAGAATGGTATATGCTGCTCAGGGCGGCAGTGTATTAGAATTTGGACTTAGAAGAGCCCAAGGGCCAGATGCCGGCATTTATGGAGCCAGGGCGGCTATCATAGGTGGCTGTTCAGCTACTTCCAACGTATTGACCGGACAGATGTTTGGCATACCCGTTAAAGGCACCCATAGCCACAGCTGGGTCATGAGCTTTCCTGATGAGCTGAGTGCATTCAGGGCCTATGCCGAAGCTTTCCCTGACAGCTGCCTTCTCCTGGTAGATACCTATAATACCTTAAAAAGCGGCATTCCCAACGCAATAACAGTTTTTAAGGAGTTAAGAGAAAAAGGGTATGAACCTGTGGGTATACGATTGGATTCAGGAGATTTGGCTTATTTAAGCAAAAAAGCCAGAGAAATGCTTGATAAAGCAGGTTTCCCCAATGCGAAAATTGTTGCCTCCAGTGATTTAGATGAAGAACTAATCTGGGACCTAAAAGCACAAGGTGCAAAAATAGATATTTATGGTGTGGGAACTTCCCTGATTACCAGCAAAGGAAATCCGGCATTGGGCGGAGTATATAAAATGGCAGCAGAAGAAGTTGACGGCAGAATGGTGCCTAAAATCAAAATTTCCGATAACCCTGATAAGGTTACCAATCCAGGTTATAAAAAGGTATTTCGCCTATATAATGGTAAAGGAAAAGCAGTAGCTGACCTGATAACCCTGGAAGAAGAAGAGATAGACATCAGTAAGCCACTTACCATATTTGACCCGGTTAATACATGGAAGCGCATGACTTTGTATGACTTTACAGCAAGAGAGTTGCTGGTTCCAATCTATTTAAACGGGAAACGTGTATATGAAAGTCCTGATTTGATGAAAATTCAGGAGTATGCAAAATCAGAGCTGGATACTTTATGGGAAGAATACAAGCGCTTAAAGAATCCTCATGTATATAAAGTTGATTTATCCCAAAAACTATATGATTTAAAACAACAGTTGCTGAAGGAATACTCAATGAAATAATATGAGTTAAGTTCCTTGTATTGTTTAAGCGGACGCCTGTTTTTTCAGTTTTTCTGTTAGATCAGGCGTCCTTTTTTTGTTCAGCGGCATAGGATGTTAATAGGTTAAAGCATCTATAGGGTAGTGATAACAATAACAGGGAGCTGGTTGTGTAATGAAATTTGGTTTGGCGCTGTCAGGAGGAGCTACCAGAGGAGCCGCTCATATAGGTGCCTTAAAAGCAATGGCAGAAGAAGGCATGTACCCTTCATGGATTTCAGGGACAAGTGCCGGGAGTATGGTAGCAGCGCTGTATGCTTGTGGATACAATGCACAAGAAATGGAGGAAATTGCTGTTTCTCTGAATAAAAGCATATACGATACAGATTATCCTGGGATTTTTTTCGGAATATTGCAATGGATACTTACAGGAGATACCAACTGGGATGGTGTGATGAGAGGCAGAAAATTAGAATCTTTGATGAGAAAGCTGACCGCAGAAAAATATATATGGGAAAGCAGATTACCTCTTGCAATCACATCGGTTGACATAAATACAGGAAGAACTGTTTTTTTCGTTAGCAGCAAGGAAAAGCTGAGAGACGATAATGATGTTCTTTATATAGATGATGTTCATATCTATAAGGCTGTTCGTGCCAGCATAGCTATTCCTGTAATTTTTAAACCTATTGTTATTCAGGGTATGAAATTGGTGGATGGAGGAGTAACTGACAATTTACCATCCGATATATTGAGAAAAATGGGCGCGGACAAAGTTATCGGCATCAACTTAGGATACAGCGGACAGAGAAGAGATGAAATTAGCAATATCCTTGAAATCGGGAGCCAGACAATTGACATTATGAGTTATCGCATGACAAAACTAAAAACGACTAAAGCTGATTTAGTCATTAATCCTCATATTTATGACGTAGGAATGCTTGAAACTCACAGAATACCTGAGTTGATTGAAAGGGGATATCAGGCTGTCAAAGATAATCTATATACGATAAAAAGGGTCATTAATATCTGATTTCGACACCGCCCTTCTACAAAAAATAAGCCGCGATTATGGTAACATAAGGCGGGGAGGAATGCGCAAATGAAAAAAGAATTTTCAACCAGTCTATTTGGGTATAAGAAGCCGGAAGTTGATTTATATTTAAAAAATATGGTCAAAGATTATGAAGAAGAATTACGCAAGAAAAAGGACAGGATTTTTGAGCTGGCAGAAGAAGTCAGAAAATTAAAACAGCAGAACCAGGACTTGAAGGAAAGGCTTGATAAATTTTCTGATCAGGAAAAATATATTTCCCGTGCTCTTATAGCAGCAGAGCAAAGAGCTCAGGCAATTGTTGAAGAAGGAAAACGTAAAACACAGGAAGAATACGAGAATCTGGAGACAGAGAAAGAGAAATGGAGGAACAAATTTCGTGCGGTAAGGCAGGAACTGTTGGAGTTCGAGAAAATCCTTGTAAGCTTAATAGAGAAGTTCAGAGATGACATCAACTATTATGCCGCCAAGGAAATAAGCGAAACAATCCTTGCAGGAGATAGCCCCAGCCGGGAGGTTACTCAAAACCAGACAGATGAAGAAGCAGAATGCGCTCCAATTAAAGATATGCTTAAAAAAGAAGATAAAAAGAAAAAAGTGATTGCATGAAGCAATCACTTTAATTCTTTTAGTACATTGGCATGTTATTGCCTCCACCGCTTGCAGCCGGTTCAGGTTCAGGTATATCAGTGACCAGGCTCTCTGTTGTAAGAACCATGGATGCAACGCTGGCAGCATTCTGCAGGGCAGAACGGGTTACCTTGGTAGGATCAATGATTCCTTTAGCTACCATGTCGCCAAATTCTCCGGTTAGTGCATCATAACCGTAATTGGGATCATTGTTTTTCTTAACGTTCTCAACAATTACTGATCCTTCCATTCCAGCATTGGTGGCAATCTGTCTGAGAGGTGCTTCAAGAGCATGTTTGATAATATTTACACCGGTCATTTCATCGCCTTCTGCTTCAATTTTTTCCAGAGCAGGAATAGCTTTTAACAATGCAATGCCGCCGCCTGGAATAATTCCTTCTTCAATTGCAGCACGAGTAGCATTCAATGCGTCCTCAATTCTTAACTTCTTCTCTTTCATTTCAGTTTCGGTTGCAGCGCCAACCTTAATTACAGCTACGCCGCCCGACAACTTGGCAAGGCGTTCCTGAAGCTTCTCACGGTCGTAGTCGGAAGTGGTTTCCTCGATCTGTGTCTTGATAGCTGCGATTCTATCCTTGATTTTGGCTGGATCGCCGCCTCCTTCTACAATAGTTGTGTTTTCTTTATCAACGGTAACTGTGCGTGCTGTACCTAATTGATCAATGGTGACATCTTTAAGATCCAAACCGACTTCCTCTGATATTACTGTACCGCCTGTCAGAATTGCAATATCCTCCAGCATAGCCTTTCTTCTGTCGCCGAAACCTGGTGCCTTTACTGCTACACATGTAAATGTTCCTCTGAGCTTATTGACAACCAGGGTAGCCAGTGCTTCACCCTCAATATCTTCAGCAATAATAAGCAGTTTCTTGCCTGATTGTACTATTTGCTCCAATACTGGCAGAATTTCCTGTGTATTGGTGATTTTTTTATCAGTTATTAAAATATACGGATCATCCAATACAGCTTCCATCTTTTCAGTATCGGTAACCATGTATGCAGATACATAGCCGCGGTCAAACTGCATACCCTCTACAATTTCCAGCTCAGTTGCCAGGGATTTGGATTCTTCAACTGTAATTACACCGTCATTTCCTACCTTTTCCATTGCGTCAGAGATCAATGAACCGATTTCGGGATCATCAGCAGATATAGAAGCAACCTGAGCAATGGCTTCCTTGCCTTTGATAGGGCTGCTTTGTGCTTTTAAAGATTCAACAGCAGCATTTACGGCTTTTTTGATTCCTCTGCCCAGAATCATAGGATTAGCACCAGCTGCTACATTTTTCAAACCTTCATTGATAATAGCCTGAGCCAATACAGTAGCGGTGGTAGTTCCGTCACCTGCTACATCGTTAGTTTTACTGGCAACTTCTTTAACCAGCTGTGCACCCATATTTTCGAATGGATCTTCCAGTTCAATTTCTTTCGCTATGGTAACACCATCATTAACTATCTGAGGAGAACCAAACTTTTTGTCCAACACAACATTTCTGCCTTTAGGACCTAATGTAATTTTAACGGTATCTGCTAAGGCATTTATACCGCGTTCCAGAGACCTTCTGGCTTCTTCACCATATTTTAATTGCTTGGCCATTGTTCATAACCTCCTGTATTTGTAGTATTTGTATTGTTCGTTCCTTATTCTACAATAGCAAGTATATCGCTTTGTCTTACTATGATGTATTCTTCATCGTCCAGCTTGACTTCGGTTCCGGCATATTTGGAGTAAATTACCTTATCTCCGACCTTAACCTCCATTTTTACCTCCTTGCCATCTACCAAGCCGCCGGGGCCGACAGCCAAAACTTCTGCCATTTGTGGTTTCTCTTTGGCTGAACTTGGAAGCACAATACCGCTTTTAGTGGTTTCTTCACTTTCCAACATTTTAATTACAACTCTGTCAGCTAAAGGCTTAATCTTCATTTAATACCCTCCTTATGTAGTAGATCTGAAGGTTATTAGCACTCATTCGAGTCGAGTGCTAACACCAATATCTAGTTTATTAAAAAGCAATTCTTATGGCAAATACTGCATTTTAAATAAATTAGGAAAAATCCGTGATTAAATAGCAAAAAAATAATATAGCTTGTTATTGCTCTATATAATTACGTATTGCTTATAATATCTTCAGTTTTTAAGTTCATGTAGTTAATCTCACTAAGAATTATCTGGCTGCTTTTATCATATTTTACTAATTTGTACCATAAGGATAATTAATCAATAGGACAATGATAAACAGAGGGAAGGTGGATGGACATGCGTTACTCGAGAATAAGTAAAAAAAAGAACAGGAATAAATATGCGATTTTTTTGCTGATTACTCTGATTGTTTTTTTGTTAATCTATATTCTTTCTGCAGGAACTTTAGGAAAGATGGTAAGCAAGTTAATTTTACCAATTTTAAGCGATGATATGAATGATGCTTTAGATGAGGAGGTTGATGATACTCCTCTAACACTGTCTGATGAAACTGGTGAGTCTGAATCATCAAAAGCCGAATACGAAAAAATCACGGATAATTTGAAAATTAATCCTCTATCAATTTACACAATCCAAATGGGTGCTTTTACCGATGAAAATAATGCAAAAGGTTTTTCTGAAGATTTAAAATCCAAGGGAGGAGCCGGATATGTTCATTTTGATGGATATTATCGGGTACTGGCGGTTGGATTTCAGTCAGAAGAGGATGCTGTAAAAGTCAGAGATGAATTGAAAGCCGACGGTATTGAGTCCAATATATATAAAATAGTTACAAAGGGAGCAGAAATGCAAATAACAGCGGCGAAGGAGAATGTGGAATTAATCCGCTCCGCATTTGAATCTTGGGAGAAGGGATACAGCGGGATGGAGCAAATATTGTTCAGTCTGGATACGGGAGCCGCCTCCGTGTCAGACACCATTACAAAAATTAGGGAGTTAAAAGATGAGATGGAACAGAAACAAAAAAAACTGGAGGAGATAAATGCCGGTCAGAAAAACATTATTCTAAATGGATTGACTGATTTATATAAGAACACTTGCATGTCGCTTGAAAATATAATTGATGTCGAATTTGACAATAAAGTAGCAATTTCTTCTGAAATAAAGTATACTTATATTGATCTTCTAATTCAGTATAGAAACTACTTGGAACATATTTCCTGAGAGGTGTGTCATGTCATTAACCCTCCACGAGATTAAAAAAATTCTTAATGCTCATGTTTTGCATGGAGAAAAGTTTTTGGATAAAACAGTTTATTCGGCATGCGGCTCAGACCTTATGAGTGATGTTCTGTCTTTTGTAAAAGAACAATCTTTACTTTTGACAGGTTTAACCAATCATCATGTAATTCGGACGGCAGAATTGCTGGATGTATCTGCCATTGTCTTTGTGCGAGGCAAAATTCCCGATTGTGAAATTATAGACATGGCTGCCGAACACTCAATTGTTTTGATGACTACTAAAGACACCTTGTTTACTGCTTGCGGCAAATTATACAACGCAGGACTGTCCGGAGGAGAGGAAGCAAAGGATGCTTGAAGAGATAAAGGCATTTAACAATGAACCGGATAATTCGCCTGAAGGTGTACTTATAAGACATGTCTATTCCATAGAAGCTGAAGATTTTTCTTCTGCTGGCGAGGTCTCGCGAAAAATTAAGAATTTATTGAAACAATTGGGCGTTGATTCTGAACTGGTTAGAAGAGCAGCCATAGCATGTTATGAGGCAGAGCTTAATCTGGTCATTCATTCATGGGGAGGCAAGCTGACATTTCAGGTTACGCCTAACTTAATACAGATCATAACCGAAGATGAAGGCCCTGGCATTCCTGATATAGATCTTGCAATGAAGGAAGGCTATTCCACAGCATCCGAGCTGGCCAGAGAACTGGGTTTCGGTGCAGGTATGGGGCTGCCCAATATTAAGCGTTGCGCAGACACCGTAATTATTCAGTCTAAGGCTGGACAAGGTACCAAATTGATTATTAATTTTAATATATAGAATAATGAATTGAATTAAATGATAGGCAGGGACCGGCTATGGGAGAATATTATCATTCAGTAACGCTTGAAAAAAGCAAATGCATGGGATGTACCAATTGCATTAAACGTTGTCCTACAGAAGCTATTCGCGTCAGGGATGGCAAAGCGAGGATTATAGATGAAAGGTGCATTGATTGCGGAGAATGCATACGTGTATGCCCTTATCATGCAAAGATTGCTGTTACTGACCCCTTGTCTATTCTGGACAATTACCGTTATAAAATTGCTTTGCCGGCACCTTCGCTTTTCGGCCAGTTTAAAAACCTGAGCAATTGTGAAAAGGTCATAGGTGCTTTAAAAAGTATAGGATTCGATTATGTATATGAAGTTGCTAAAGGAGCCGATATTGTTACGCAGCTTATCAGAGAGAAACTTGCTATACCGGATATTAATAAGCCGCTCATTTCATCAGCCTGTCCTGCCATTGTAAGACTGATTCAGGTTCGCTTTCCTAACTTACTGAATCACCTGGTAAGAATAGAATCTCCCATGGAAGTTGCCGCTCAAATGGCGAAGAAAGAGGCCAGTGAAAAGCTGGGCATACCTATTCAGGAAATTGGTGCATTTTTTATTACTCCTTGTGCTGCTAAGATGACCAGTATCCGCAATCCAATTGGTAATGAAACTTCACATGTGGACGGAGCAATCTCAATTTTGGATGTTTACGGTCCAATTACTTCTTATTTAAAAATACCTGATAATACAGAGAAGCTTCAAAAGGCAACAGGTGAAGGTCTCTACTGGGCTGTAACCGGGGGAGAAGGAAGAGCCATGGGAATCGAGAACTATCTGGCTGTCGATGGAATACACAATGTAATTCCTGTTCTAGAGGAAATTGAAAATAATAAGATGTCTGATTTGGATTATTTCGAAGCTTTAGCCTGCGCAGGCGGATGCGTAGGCGGCCCTCTCACATTTGAAAATGGATATGTAGCCAAGAACAGGATTCGTCTTCTTGCAAAGAATATAAAAAATCCGGCTCCTTTAGATCCGGAAATTCAATATGTTAAGGAAAATATTCAATGGAAGCTCCAAAAAAATATTATAGAAAAACCAGTGATGAAACTTGATTCGGATATAGTAGCCGCTATTCAGAAAATGGAAACCATGGAAAGAATACATAGAAATCTGCCAGGATTGGATTGCGGATCCTGCGGCTCTCCAAGCTGCAGGACCTTGGCTGAAGACATAGTACGCGGAAATGCATCAGAAATGGATTGCGTATTTAAATTAAGGGAGAAAGTTAAGGCTCTGGCAGAAGAAATGATAGAGTTATCGGAAAAAATACCGTCTGGCAGAAAGGGGCTGAAATCATATGAATCCTAAAATAAATACTTTGAAGGAGATAATTGAAAAATTGGATCTTAAGGTTATATCCGAAGGGTCTGACTTAAATCGGGCTGTGGAGTATGGTTGCTGTTGTGATTTACTCAGCTGGGTAATGGCTCACGGAAAAAAAGATGCTGTATGGATAACTGTTCAGGCTCATATTAATGTTGTAGCTGTGGCATCTTTGCTGGAATTGGCAGGAGTCATTCTTGCTTCTGGAGTGACTATGGAAGAAAAAGCTATAGAAAAAGCCAGAGAAGAAGGCATAACTATCCTGTCATCGGAATTGGATGCATTTGAATTGGCAGGCAGGCTTTATGAAATGGGCATTGGCATGAAAAGTTAAAACGTCTGGAGGCAGGTTGAAAAACAAATATGGAAGCCGCAATTGATCTTCATATTCATTCAGCTCTATCACCCTGCAGCGATGATGATATGACTCCTAATAATATTGTAAATATGGCACTGTTAAATGGATTGGACGCAATTGCTGTTACTGATCATAACAGCTGTGACAACGTGGAAGCGGTCATAAGAGCAGCAAAGGGCAAGCTGGTTGTAGTGCCGGGATTGGAGCTTCAAACCATAGAAGAAGTCCACCTATTAGCTTATTTTAGTGATTTATCATATCTTTATTCGTTCAGCAGAGAAATGGAACAATATTATGATGGAATACCTAACGATCCAAATTTTTTCGGACATCAATGGATAATGAATGAGCGGGACGAAGTCATTGGACAAAAGCGCCAGTTCTTACTTAGTTCTTTAAAGCTTTCTTTTGAACAGGCTGTGGAATTGGTAAGAAAACACAAAGGTCTTCCTGTACCTGCGCATATTAATAAACCTTCTTACAGTGTATTATCACAATTGGGTTTTCTACCATCAAACTTAGGTCTGACATTGCTTGAAATTTCACAAAATTCACCTATAAATTGTAACGGTTATCCGAATTGCAAGTTTATTATATCCTCGGATGCACACAGTCTGGGCCAAATACATGATAGAAAAATGATAATTGAAGTAAAAGAAATTACATTATATGGTATTTATGAGTGGTTATCTGAATGTTATATATAACAGCTATTATATTATTTTTAAGTGATATATAATAGACGAACGATATAAACTTTTTTTTAACAAATATTTGTGAAAAAGTTGACGATTTTTATTGAAAGTCTTACAATGTTATGAGATAATATGATAGGTTTTATACTGCAATTTATATTCAGCAAAAGGGAGGGAGTATACGTGTCAGCTTCTATTCTTCAAGAGAATAAGGAAAAATTCGAAGAGCTGCAACGTACAATTGACGAATACAAGGATAAGGAAGGCCCCTTGATGCCAATCATGCATAAGGCACAAGATCTTTTCGGGTATTTGCCAATTGAAGTACAGGAATATATAGCGGAGGCTTTGGATATTCCAGTGACTGATATATACGGTGTAGCAACTTTTTATTCTCAATTTACTTTGAAACCTCAAGGCAAATATACAATCGGTGTATGTATGGGTACAGCTTGTTATGTAAAGGGAGCTCAAGCTGTATTGGATGAGTTAAAGAAAGAATTGAACATAGAAGCAGGAGATACCACTGAAGATTATCAATTCACCCTTGAGGCTACCCGTTGCTTGGGTGCATGTGGTCTTGCGCCGGTAATTATGATAAATGACGATGTATATGGTCGTCTTGTACCGTCTGATATTAAAGGAATCATTGATAAATATAGAGATAAATAAAGATGGAAGATATTTCACTTCATCTGCTGGATCTGGCTCAGAATTCGATTGCAGCCGAAGCTACTCTTGTTGAGATTTACATAAAGGAGATTACTGAAAAAGGCTGCATGTATTTGCGGATCCATGATAATGGAAAGGGCATGGATCAACAACAGTTGGATAAAATATCCGATCCTTTTTATACTACGCGTACTTCACGCAAAGTCGGCCTGGGAGTACCATTATTCAAAGCCTCAGCCGAAGCTACTGGAGGCTATATGCGAATAAATTCAGCCCAAAATAAGGGTACAATTTTGGAGGCTTTGTTTTATACCAATCATATAGATTGCCTGCCTTTAGGTAAACCGGAAGAATCTTTGGCTGCCTTAATTTTTCTTAATTCGGAAGTCGATTTTGTTTACTGCCATGAGGTTAACAGCAGGCAATTCCGATTTGACACCCGTGAAGTACGTAAGATCTTAGGCGAAGTGAGCATCACAGAACCGGAAGTTATAGACTGGATAAAAAAACATATAAAGAGCGGTCTTGATGAGTTATATGGAGGTGCATAGAATATGAAGTCTCTGAAGGAATTGGAAGAAATTAAACAGAGAACATTGGATTCTGTTAATTTAAGAAAAGATAGAACAGGCGGAACCCGCATTGTGGTAGGAATGGCCACATGCGGAATAGCAGCTGGTGCTCGTCCGGTTCTGTTAGCCTTTCTAGAAGAAGTAAAAAAAAGAAATCTTGGTGATGTGACTGTTTCTCAGACCGGCTGTATCGGTGTGTGCCGCTTGGAACCAATGGTTGAAGTTTACCGGCCTGGAGAAGAGAAGGTCACCTATGTGAAAATGACTCCTGAAAAGGTAAAAAGGATTGTTGCAGAACATATTGTAAACGGCCAGATTGTAACTGAGTATACAATTGGAGCCGCAGAGTAGTAACAGATTTGAACAAGGAGGGTTTCAAATGGAATTTTTTCGTTCCCATGTTTTAATTTGCGGAGGAACAGGCTGCCATTCTTCCGGCTCTGCGGATGTAATGGAGACTTTCAAAACTGAGCTTGAAAAACATAATTTGGAGAAAGAAATCAAGCTGGTTCAGACCGGCTGTTTTGGGTTGTGTGCCGTTGGGCCTGTTGTAATTGTTTATCCGGAAGGAGCCTTTTATAGCAGAATAACAGCTGATGATGTACCAAGAATTGTAACTGAACACTTGCTTAAAGGAAGAATTGTAACTGATCTGCTCTATCATGACAGTATTCATGAAGACGAAGTTATTAAATCTCTTAATGAAGTAGAGTTTTATAAAAAACAAAAGCGTATTGCTTTGCGCAACTGCGGTGTAATTGATCCGGAAAACATTGATGAGTATATTGCTTTTGATGGTTATAAAGCTTTAGGTAAAGTTCTGCTTGAGATGACGCCCGAGGAAACCATTGAAATTATTAAAGCTTCCGGGCTGAGAGGCAGAGGCGGTGCCGGATTCCCAACCGGGCTTAAATGGGAGTTTACTGCCAAAGCTGAAAGCGATAAAAAATATGTGTGTTGCAATGCGGATGAAGGCGATCCCGGAGCTTTTATGGACAGAAGTATTCTTGAAGGGGATCCCCACAGCGTTCTGGAAGCTATGACAATTGCCGGATACGCAGTAGGGGCAGACCAAGGATATATCTATGTAAGAGCGGAATATCCCATTGCAGTTAAACGGCTGACTATAGCAATAGGCCAGGCCAGAGAAGCGGGTTTGCTTGGCAAAAATATATTTGGAACGGATTTCAGCTTTGATATAGAATTAAGGCTGGGTGCAGGTGCGTTTGTTTGTGGTGAGGAAACTGCACTAATGGCTTCAATAGAAGGTTATAGAGGTGAACCAAGACCCAGGCCGCCTTTCCCGGCAGTTAAAGGTGTATTTGGCAAACCTACTTTATTGAATAACGTAGAAACTTATGCCAATATTCCGCAGATCATCCTTAATGGACCTGAATGGTTCCAAACCATAGGGACAGAAAAAAGCAAAGGAACCAAAGTATTCGCATTGGGCGGCAAAATCAACAATACCGGACTTGTCGAAGTACCCATGGGTACAACATTGAGGGAAATTATTTATGAAGTTGGCGGCGGTATTCCAAATGGCAAAAAATTCAAAGCTGCACAAACAGGAGGTCCCTCAGGCGGATGTATACCTGTAGAGCATCTGGATACACCCATAGACTATGATTCACTTGCAAAAGTTGGATCAATGATGGGATCCGGCGGCCTGATCGTAATGGATGAAGACAATTGCATGGTGGATATAGCCAGATTCTTCCTTGACTTTACTGTAGATGAATCTTGCGGAAAATGTCCTCCTTGCCGTATTGGAACAAAACGCATGCTTGAAATTCTGGATCGGATAGTTGAAGGTAAAGGAGAAGAGGGAGACATTGAAAAGCTGGAGGAGCTGGGAAAAACAATCAAGTCTGCATCACTCTGCGGTCTTGGACAAACTGCGCCCAATCCAGTTTTGAGCACCCTTCAATACTTCAGAGATGAATATGAGGCTCATATCCGGGATAAGAGATGTCCTGCCGGTGTATGCCAGAAATTGCTGCAAATAATTATCCAGGCTGATCTATGCAAGGGATGCGGGCTTTGTGTCAAAGTATGTCCTGTGGATGCAATCTCTGGAGAACGCAGGAGTCCTCATACTATAGATCAAAGCAAGTGCATAAAGTGTGGTGCTTGCTTGGAGAAATGTCCCTTCAAGGCCATAGTGAAGGGCTAAAGTTTAACGAAAAGGGGAGTGACAAATATGGAAATGGTAAAGTTAACCATAGATGGCATCCAGGTAGAGGTTCCCAAGGGAACAACGGTATTGGAAGCAGCCCGGTCCGCTAATATTCAGATACCTACCTTATGTTACTTGAAGGGAATAAATGAAATAGGAGCTTGCCGTATGTGCCTAGTAGAGGTTAAAGGGGCACGTAATTTGCAGGCTTCATGCGTATATCCTGTAGCAGACGGGATGGAAGTCAGGACAAATACAAAAAAAGTCAGGGAAGCAAGAAAAGTCAATCTGGAATTAATTCTATCCAATCATGACCGCAAATGTCTGACCTGTGTAAGAAATGAAAATTGTGAGCTGCAGGCTCTGTCCAAGCAATTGGGTGTGGATGATATACGTTATGATGGAGAAAGGATAGATTATGCAGTTGATGAGCTGTCTCCATCAATTGTGCGTGATCCCAATAAGTGTATTCTGTGCAGACGATGTGTAGCTGCATGCAGAAATGTACAGGGCATTGGTGCTATCGGTGCAACAGAAAGAGGATTCCGGACTACTATAGAGCCGGTTTTTGGAAAGTCTCTTTCTGAAGTTAACTGTGTTAATTGCGGGCAGTGCATTGAAGCATGTCCTGTAGGTGCATTAAGAGAAAAGGATGATACAGAAAGGGTTTGGGATGCAATTAACAATCCTGACCTGCATGTAATTGCACAGACAGCACCGGCTGTACGTGTTGCCCTGGGTGAAGAGTTTGGAATGCCCATAGGAACCCGTGTTACCGGGAAAATGGTTGCTGCATTGCGCAGACTAGGTTTTGATCGTGTGTTTGATACGGACTTTGCTGCCGATCTTACCATAATGGAGGAAGGTACCGAGCTGCTGAACCGGCTGAAGAATAATGGTAAATTGCCGCTTATAACTTCCTGCAGCCCTGGCTGGATAAAATATTGCGAACATAATTATCCTGAGTTTTTAGATAATTTATCTACCTGTAAATCCCCTCATCAAATGATGGGAGCAGTGGTAAAGTCTTATTATGCTGAAAAGCATAGTATAGACCCTGCCAAGATATTTGTGGTCTCAATAATGCCATGTACTGCCAAAAAGTTTGAGGCTAGAAGGCCTGAGCTGAGTTCAACAGGTTATCCGGATGTGGATGCAGTATTAACTACCAGAGAGCTGGCAAAGATGATAAAGCAGGCTGGTATCGATTTTGTTAAACTGGAAGATGAAGAGTTCGATCCAACCTTGGGAGATTCCACTGGCGCTGGGGTAATATTTGGCGCAACAGGCGGCGTCATGGAAGCTGCGTTGCGTACTGTGTATGAACTTGTTACCGGAAAATCCATTGAGAACTTGGAAATTAATGCTGTTCGTGGTTTAGATGGTGTCAAAGAAGTTGAAGTGCCGCTGGGCGATATTACAATCAAGGCAGCGGTAGCCCATGGAACTGCCAATGCCAGAGCTTTGCTTGAAAAGGTAAAATCGGGAGAAAAAGAGTATCATTTTATCGAGGTAATGGGATGTCCTGGCGGTTGTGTCACCGGCGGCGGACAACCAATTGTACCTGCACAGGTTCAGATGGAAATTGATGTTGGAAAAGTACGAGCTGCAGCAATTTATGATGAAGACAGATCACTGCCTATTCGAAAATCCCATGAGAATCCCTCAGTTAAGAAGGTTTACGAGGAATATCTGGGCGAACCCAATAGCCAAAAAGCCCATGAATTGCTTCATACCCACTATACACCCAGAAGAAAGTTCTAAATTGAGTTAATATAAGGACCGGTTTTATACCGGTTCTTTTTTGCTATTCTAAACATAGACGCAGACATTAGTAACTGTTATAATAAAGTGTAATTTTCAGCTGAAAAAGGGATTAAAATGAGAGATATATTAATAAAGAAAGCAGAACAGCTGGGATTTGTGCAGGTGTCTTTTATTCCTGTACAGCCCTTGCCTGTCTGGGATGAAAAAATTGAAGAACTCAAAGCATCGGATGCGAGCCTTACAGATTACTGGAAAGCCAGAGGCATAGTCAGTGATTGCAAGGATGTTATGGAAGATGCTAAAACCATTATTGCAGCAGCATTTCCATATTATCCTGGCACTTGTAGTTTTTCTCAGGGGCAGGGTTATTATAGTGCTCATTACGCAGCTTATCCTAAGGGAAGAAAATTCATTGCTGAACTGGCAGATCTGCTTAAGGAGGAAGGATATAAAGCTATAATAGATCCTCCCTTGCCGGCTAAACAGATAGCATTTATAGGCGGTCTGGGGAAGTTTGGAAAGAATAGTTTGATTTATAGTAGTAAGTTTGGATCTTACATTACACTGCATATAATTTTGACTGATGCAGAAATAACTTATGATAACATAGAATCTGGCAGATTAACAGACTGCGGAAAATGCAGGCTGTGTATAGATGCCTGCCCTATGCAGGCTATTACAGAGGAAGGTGTTGTGATTGCCAACAAATGCATGCGCTTTTATATGTTAACATCCGGGATAATACCCATTGAAATCCGGGAAAGAATAGGTAATCGAATAGTAGGATGTGATGAATGTCAGAAAGTCTGTCCCAGAAATCAGGCTGTCATAAAACGATATGGAACTATTCATGAAAAAATCTGTTTATTTGATATAAAAAAAATATTGGGCGATGCCGGGACAGGTTTAAAAAAACATATGGACCTAATAGGCCAGCATATAGGAAGAAATTATGCCCGTGCCAGAAAAGTATTGTCAATGATTATTATCGCAGCCGGTAATTCCGGAGACGATTCCTATGTTCCGCTATTGGCTGATACTCTCAATTATGATTATCCTCCTGTTCGTGCTCATAGTGCCTGGGCTATAGGAAAGCTTGGGGGAACAAAAGCGAAGGAAGTGCTCTTAAACGCCTTAAGAAAGGAAAACAATCCTGATGTTAAACAGGAAATCCTTTTAGCTTTAGACAGAATAACAAAAAATGACCATATTCCCGATTAATTCAGCATTTATTACACATATTTATATAAAATAGCAGGAATTGGATAGTATATGTCGAATAAAATTTTTAGCACTTCTTGCCCCATGTTTAATTTTTGGAGGGAGAATAGTGGAACATTTTTTTAGTGCATTGAATAGAAATAATGAAATTGATTTGGATGCTGCCAGCAAAGTAAATGATAAAGATAATTTGTACGTTAGCAAAAAGGTCATTGATAAGATTTCAAAGTACTTGGAAAGAACACCACCAGTGCTTCGATGCAGTGAAATCAGTGAAGAGGGATGGTTTAATAAAAAGGAGAGCTACATTCGAAAGCGCCTTAGATATAATCGAAAGGAAGGAAGATATCAGCTGGGAATAAGCAATTTATATCGCAGTTTTGATGGAAAACGAATTTCCCGATATCTTCTTTATTGGCTGTATGACAGAGATATATGCCATATAAATAATAATATGCCGCTGGAACCAGAAGGTGAGACCGTACCGACAGATACAATAACTCGGCTTTACCAAATAGTTGATGTAGACCAATTTTAGATTAATCGGAAAGGATAATCGTCCTTTCCTTTTTTATGTAAAATGTTTGCCTGCAGGATAAAGAATGATATAATGAAAAATAGAGAAAAATACAGAACGTTTGTTCTGTAAGGGGAGGACTATTATATACATGGCTAAGACCTACGAAGCAAATGACATACAAGTGTTGAAAGGCCTGGATGCTGTAAGGATGAGGCCTGGAATGTATATTGGTACTACAGGTCTGAAGGGTCTTCATCATTTATTATGGGAGATTGTGGATAATGGAATTGACGAAGCTGCAAATGGTTATGCCACTACAATACAAGTTATTTTGCATCGCGACAACAGTGTAACTGTTACAGACGATGGAAGAGGCATACCAGTTGGAATTCACGATACGTTAAAGATTCCCGGTGTACAGGTGGTTTTTACCCAGCTGCATGCAGGAGGAAAGTTTAATACAACCCATTACAATTATTCCGGAGGCCTGCATGGGGTAGGTGCGTCCGTAGTCAATGCTTTGTCCAGATGGCTGGAAGTAGAGGTTCATGTAAATGGAAGAAAGTATTGGCAAAGATACGAAAGCATCGAAATTGACGGCAAGATTCATGCTGGAAAACCTGTGACACAATTAGAGGAACATGGGCCTACTAATTTTCAGGGAACAAAAATAACCTTTCTTCCTGATGACCGGATATTTGAAGATATACAAATGAGAAGCGACATTATAATGAGAAGACTAAAGGAATTAGCTTTCTTAAATAAAGGAATTAAGCTTGTTTTAATTGATGAAAGGCCGGAAGAACCAATTACTAAGGTTTTCCATTATACCGGCGGACTGAAGGATTTTATAGAGTATCTTAATGAAGATAAAACACCTATTCATCCTGGAATTATCTATTTCGAAGGCGAGAAGGATGGTATAAAAGCACAAATAGGCATTCAATATACGGATTCATATTCAGAAAGCATATTCTCATATGTCAATAATATTCCTACCAGAGAGGGAGGGACACATGAAACCGGCTTTAAAACTGCCGTAACCAAAGTATTAAACGATTTTATAAAAAAGCAAAATCTATACAAGGGAAAAAACGGAGGTTTGACAGGAGAGGATTTCAGAGAAGGGATGACAGCTGTTCTTTCCGTTAAGATGCATAATGTCCAGTTTGAAGGACAGACCAAGTCCAAATTGGGCAACACAGAAGCCCGTACTGCGATAGAGTCCATTGTAAGCGAAAACCTGCAATCTTATCTGGAAGATATCGATAATCAGCAGACTTTGAAAATAATTCTGGAAAAAGCTATAAAAGCAGCAAAGGCACGGGAAGCTGCCAGAAAGGCTAAAGAGATTACCCGCAAGAAGAACAGCCTGGAAAATGCACCATTGGTAGGGAAGCTGGCCAGCTGTACAGGCAGGGACCCGAAGATAAATGAATTGTTTATAGTAGAAGGTGATTCTGCCGGGGGTTCTGCCAAACAGGGCAGGGACAGAAGATTTCAGGCTATCCTTCCTCTTCGCGGCAAACCTTTGAATGTGGAAAAAAAACGACTGGATCAGGTGTTGGCCAATGATGAGTTCCGAACCATAATATCTGCCTTGGGAACAGGCATAGATGAGGATTTCAATATAAAAAATCTTAAATATGATAAGATAATAATTCTGGCAGATGCGGATCAGGACGGGGCTCATATACGTGCTATTTTACTGACCTTCTTTTTCAGATATATGAAGGAATTGATCACTGAAGGACATGTTTATATTGGCATGGCGCCATTATACAAAATTGCAAAAGGCAGTAAAGTAGAGTATGCATACAGTGACGAAGAGCTGAAGGCAAAGGTAAAGAAAATGGGCAAAGGTTATACCGTTCAAAGGTATAAAGGCCTTGGAGAGATGAATCCGGAACAGCTCTGGGAAACTACTATGGACCCGGCTAAACGCTTTATCGTAAAAGTAGGTATCGAGGATGCAGCCGAAGCAGAAAAAATGGTCACTATACTGATGGGAGACAGAACTGATTCGAGGCGCCAGTACATAACTACGCACGCTAATTTTAATAAAAAGGACATTTTTCAGGAAATGGGGATGTAATACATGGCAAGAAAAAAGCAAACATTTTACATACAAAATCCCGACAAAGTAATAAGCAAACCAATGGAAAGAATTATGCATGATTCAATGATGCCCTATGCTGAATATGTAATCATGGAAAGGGCTTTGCCCAGAGTAGAAGATGGGTTAAAACCTGTTCAACGGCGAATCTTGTATACCATGCATGAATTGGCATTAACACCCGAAAAACCATACAAGAAATCAGCCAGAATAGTCGGCGATACCCTGGGTAAATATCATCCCCATGGCGATACTTCCGTATATGATGCCATGGTCCGTATGGCACAGGAATTCAATATGCGCTACCCTTTGGTAGACGGACATGGAAATTTTGGCTCCATCGATGGCGATTCAGCTGCAGCCATGCGTTATACTGAGGCTCGTATGACCCCTCTGGCTCTCGAACTGTTGCGTGATTTGGAGAAGAATACTGTAACTTTCAGTTTAAATTTTGATGATTCGATGAAGGAACCGGATGTTTTACCAGGCCGCTACCCAAATCTTTTGGTCAATGGTTCTTCTGGAATTGCGGTGGGCTTGGCCACCAACATTCCGCCCCATAATTTAGGCGAAGTAATTGACGGCGTTATAGCAGTGATAGATAATCCTGATATTACAATTGAAGAATTGAATAGAATCATTCCTGGGCCTGACTTTCCTACAGGTGGTATAATCATAGGCAGTGAAGAAATAAAGAATGCTTATTTAACAGGAAAAGGGAGAATACTCCTTAGGGCAAAAGTGGAGATAGAAAATTTGTCTGGCGGCAAGAAACAACTGGTAATTACCGAGCTGCCTTACCAGGTAAATAAATCAGCACTCCTGGAAAAAATACTGCGTTTAAGTGAGGAGAAAAAGGGAATACTAACAGGCATATCGGATATCAGGGATGAATCAGACCGAAATGGAATACGTGCAGTTATTGAAATAAAAAAAGACGGCGATGCAGAAAAAATACTGAACTACCTATACAAGTATTCAGATCTCCAGCTAACTTTCGGGGTGAACATGGTAGCCATTGCCGATGGCAGACCCCGGCAGTTAGGCCTGAAAGCCATTTTGGAGTATTATATCAAACACCAGAAAAATGTTGTAACTAATAGAACTAAATATGACCTTGAACGGGCAATAACACGTGCACACATACTTGAAGGACTGCTTACAGCCATTAGAAATATAGATAAGGTTATTCTTATAATCCGCAAATCAAAGAATCCGAAAGAAGCCCGGCTGAAGCTGATGAGTGAATTTGCTTTTACGGAAACCCAAGCCCAGGCTATTTTGGATATGAGACTTCAAAAACTGACAAACTTGGAATCAATCTCCTTGGAAAAAGAATACGCTCAGGTTAAGAAAACCATAGAGCAATTAAAGGCCATTTTGGATTCGGAAGCTAAGCTGATGAAGGTGATCAAATCAGAATTGCTGGCTGTTAAAAAGCAGTTTGCAGATAAGAGGCGTACTTTAATCATAGAAGATAGCTCTAAAGCCGAAATAAAAACAGAGGACATAATACTGGTTGAGGATGTTGTAATAGCTCTGACTCATAATCAGGATATAAAAAGGATACCTATGCGGTCCTTCCAGCGTTCAATATTAGATGTGGAAGCTGTGGAAACCAGGGAATTGGATTACATAGAGTTTCTGGAAGAATCTGCTACCGATCATAAAATTTTGCTGTTTACTGACACAGGCAATTGCTACAGTATTACCGGCATGGATATTCCTGAGGCAAAATGGAGGGAAAAGGGTGTACAATTGGCACAGCTAATAAGCGGTTTCGATAAGACGGAACGCATTGTTGGTTTAATTTCTGTTGATGACTTTAATAATCATAATAATCGCTTTGTGCAGTTCTATACAGAAGGCGGCATGATTAAGCGTACTTCCTTAAAGGAATATGAATCCAGGTTTAGCAAGATTCAAGCATGCCGGCTTAGAAATGGCGACCGCGTCGTAGCAGTGGAACTCACTGAGGGAAATTCCGATATATTAATCGTAACTGAAATGGGTATGAGCATATGCTTTAAAGGAAGTGAGGTAAATCCAACAGGAAGAACGACTATCGGTGTTAAAGCCGTCCAATTAAAGAATAATGATAAAGTAATCTTTGCACAGGAAGTCGATGAAGAGGGAGAAGTAATCGTAGTAACCGACAGAGGATTTGTCAAACGCACTCTTATATCGGACTATGTAAGACAGGGCAGAGGTGGAGTAGGATTTAAAACAATCACCTTTTCACGCAGCGGTACTAACGGCCGGACCCTGGTTAATGCATTTTATGTAAAAGAATCTTATGAGATTATTTTAATGCAGCGGGATGGTACAACTAACCGGCTGGATGTGGATAGTCTTCCAATAGAAAAACGAGACGGTAAAGGCCATCCTGTGGCCATGGTATTGATGGATAATGAAGTGATTTCTGCATATAGAAATTATAATTAGAGCTAGGCAAGGCGGCAGCCCCCGTTCACGGGGCTGTTTTTATTTTAATAGTTTATCGGACACCTTGCTTTAACAAGACATTTTTTGTCATACCTGTCATATTACTAAAATACATTAATAGCGAGGTGTTCTATATGAAAGTGATAGTAATATCTAGAAATCTGTTTTTGAGACTTTTGTCATCATTTTTAATTATTCTTCTGTCTTTCATAATGGTTAATGCCAAAAAAAATGATGTTTTTCCTGCTTTTTTTAACATGAAAAAGGAATTGCCTATATACTCAGTTGCTACAGATGAAAAAAAGATTGCAATTTCCTTTGATGCTGCTTGGGGGGCGGAGTACACGCAAAAAATACTGGATATTTTGGAGGAAAGAAATATAAAAACCACCTTTTTTCTGGTGGGATTTTGGATAGACAAGTATCCGGAGCGCGTAAAGGAAATAGCGGAACGAGGTCATGAAGTTGCAAATCATTCAACCACACATCCTGAAATGTCCAAATTAAGCCGTGATCAAATAATAACCGAAATTAAAACAACTCAAGAGAAAATTGAAAAATTAGCAGGGGTTAGAGCAGTTCGATTATTTCGTCCTCCCTTTGGGGATTATAATGATCTCTTGATTCAAACATGCAGAGAAATTGATTTTCATGTAATCCAATGGGATGTGGATTCTCTTGATTGGAAGGAATTAGGTGTGGATCATATGTTTAATAGAGTAATTAAAAATGTAGGAAACGGTTCGATAGTACTTTTTCATAACAATGCCAAATACATAACTGAAGCCCTGCCATTGATTCTGGATCACTTATTGGCTGAAGGGTATGAAATAGTACCTGTTTCCGAGCTTATATACAAACAGAACTATCGAATTGATCATACCGGTCGTCAGCATCCGGACATGTAAAAAGTAACAGGTCATAAAATTAGAAAGAATCGAATAAGTATAATTTTAGATCTATCTACATTGGAAAAGGCAGAAGGGAGAGGGAGGGCAATGACGGAATATACTCCGGATAACAACAATTGGGTATACGTAGCAGGTAAAGTAGATTCACCGGTTGAATTTAATCATGAAATGTATGGAGAGGGCTTTTACAATTTTTATCTTGCGGTACCTAGACTCAGCAATTATGTGGATCGATTGCCTGTAACCGTATCTGAGAGGTTATTAGGCAGGTTTAACTTGATTGAAGGAACAGATGTAGTCATCACAGGTCAGTTTCGATCCTATAATAAGCTTATAGACGGTAACAATAGGTTGGTTTTGACAGTTTTTGTACGTGAGATTGACAAAAAAACAGAAGAGATTATGAACCCTAATCAGATCTTTTTGAATGGTTATATTTGCAAACCGCCAGTTTATCGGACCACCCCATTCAAGCGAGAGATAGCGGATTTGTTAATTGCAGTAAACCGGGCCTATAACAAGTCGGACTATATACCAACTATTGCTTGGGGAAGAAACGCTAGATTCTGTCAACAGCTTGAAGTAGGTAACAATCTAAAAATATGGGGGAGGATACAGAGCCGTCCATACCAAAAAAGATTTCCAGATGGTGAAATTATAGAAAAAGTGGCATATGAGGTTTCGGTGTCCAAAATGGAATTGGTGCGGTAGGAGGTATGGTTATATATTACATTTTTTGTTTAATTTATTGTATTAATGTGTTAAAATAAAGGTACTAGATCTATGCTGGCTCGTTATACTGCTGTCTAAGTTTATGTATATCAGGAGGATGAACATGGAGTATCAATCCAAGTTGAAAGATGAGCAGGTAGATATGCTTTTTGAATCAATACTCTGTTTGGAAGACCAGGAAGAATGTTATCGTTTTTTTGAAGATCTGTGCACTATCAATGAAATAAAATCTTTAGCCCAAAGACTTGAAGTAGCTATTATGCTCCGTAAAAAACATACTTATCAGGAGATTGCGGAAAAGACAGGTGCCAGCACTGCTACCATAAGCAGGGTGAATCGCTCCCTATTATATGGTTCGGATGGCTATAATCGTATATTGGACAAGCTGGAAAAAAAGATGTCTGGAAACGTGTAAAACTTTTAACAGGAAAATATTTTTTAATTATTAAGGCGCATTAGTCGCCTTTTTATTGTTTACATAAAGCAAATTGTTTTAACTGATGATATAATGAGAATCATAAATCTTTTGCATAACTAAGTGAGGTAGACAATGATTAAAACAGAAACAGCTAAAAGATTCTGTAATATACGAGATCGTATCCTTGAAAAGTTATATATTCACCTTAATGATATGCAGAGACAAGCTGTGCTGACAACACAAGGACCTTTGCTGGTGCTTGCAGGGGCAGGTTCAGGGAAGACTACTGTGCTTACCCACCGTGTAGCTCATATTATACGTTTTGGTGATATATATAAAAGCAAATATATTCCCGGCAATTTAAGCATAAAAGATATTGAAATGCTGGAAATGTATGAAAAAGTTATGGATTCTTGTCAAACCAAAATGCCTGAGGACATAGAAAATCTTTTGTGTATAAGAGAAGTTGATCCTGCCCGGGTGCTGGCTATTACTTTTACTAACAAGGCAGCCAGGGAGATGAAGGACAGGATCTACAGTTTAGCAGGAGAAAATGCTGATCAGATCTGGATAGGTACTTTTCATTCAACTTGTGTCCGAATATTGCGCCGGGAAATAGATAAAATCGGATATAAAAGAAATTTTGTAATATATGACGAAGCTGACCAGCTTTCACTTGTTAAGGAATGTTTGAAAGAATTGAATTTTAGTGAAGAATACTATAAACCAAAAGATATACTGACTAAAATCAGTAAGTTAAAGAATGACTTGAAAAGTGCACAGGAATATGCCAGAGAAGCACAGGGGCTTTTCAGGGAAGAACAAATCGCTCAGTTATATACACTATATGAAAACAAACTGAAAAAAAACAATGCTCTTGATTTTGACGATTTGCTTGTTAAAACTCTGGAATTATTCTATCTACGGCCTGATGTACTGGCTTACTACAGAAATAAGTTCCAGTATATATTGGTGGACGAGTATCAGGATACGAATGAAGCACAATACTTGCTGGTTAAACTTTTATCCGACATACACCGCAATATCTGTGTAGTAGGCGATGATGATCAGTCTATTTACAGCTGGAGAGGCGCAGATATTAGAAATATATTGGAGTTTGAAAAGGATTTTCCTAATACCAAAGTAATTAAACTGGAAGAGAATTACCGATCTCATCAAAACATTTTAGATGCGGCCAACCATGTTATCCGACATAATATTAACCGAAAGGAAAAAAGGCTGTGGACCAGGCTGGACAAAGGTGAACCGATCCGTATTTTCTGTGCAGGCAATGAATATCAGGAAGCAGAATTTGTTAGCAAAGAAATCTTACGTTATCTTCAGTCCGGAGAAAAAGAAAGCGATATAGCAGTTTTTTACCGGATGAATGCCCAATCCCGTGTACTGGAAGAAACCTTTATGAAATATAGCATCCCTTACCGAATTTATGGCGGGCTGCGATTTTATGACCGAAAGGAAATTAAAGATATAATTGCTTACCTGCGTGTTTTGGACAATCCTTCCGACGATGTCAGCGTTCAGAGGATAATTAATGTTCCAAAAAGAGGCATAGGCGCTGTTACTATAAAAGCTCTTCAGGAAGCTGCAGCGATTATGGGAAACAGCATAATGGAAATTATTAATAATTTAGAACAGAATAAAGTGCTTACTGGGCGGGTAGCCAGCCGGGCAATGGAATTTGGCAGGCTGATGGCTGAACTCACATTTGAAAAGGACAGAAATAACCTGACAGATTTTATTAACATTCTGCTTCAAAAAATAAACTATCAGGCTGCGCTTATGGATGAGGGCACTGCTGATGCAGAAAGCAGATTGGATAATATTGCAGAATTCATTTCAGCAGCTAATGAATTTGAAAATATTAATCCTGGTTCAGGACTGACCGAATTCCTTGAAAACATTGTCTTGATCTCCGATATTGACCAGATGGATGAAAATGACGATAATATTAAATCTGCTGTATCTCTTATGACATTGCATAGTGCAAAAGGTTTGGAATTTCCTATTGTGTTTATAATCGGCATGGAAGAGGGATTGTTTCCACACGCCAGATCCTTGGAAGATAGGAGTCTGGAAGAGGAGAGGCGGCTTTGCTATGTTGGGATAACTCGTGCTAAAAGTAAACTCTATCTGACATATACAAATCAAAGGACATTATTTGGAGAATCCAGCATAAATATACCGTCAAGATTCATTAATGAGATTCCGGAAGAGTTAATTGAAGATATGAGCCTTTCAATAAGCGGGCATGGCGATTTTGGAAGTTATGGGCTTAATAAAATAAAACAGGGTTTTATGTCTATTCAAACAGCAAATATTAATAAACAAGCAAAGCGGATAGGACTTGACGGAAAAATATTTCAAAGCCCATCTGAGAAGGACACCAAACAAAGTAGTCTTCGATTTAAGCTGGGTGAAAAGGTATATCATGCAAAGTTCGGCAACGGCACCATAGTAAGTATAGATGGGGAAGGAAACAATACTGCGGTTTGGGTAGCTTTTGAACAGGGCGGCATTCGAAGCTTTGCTGCAGAACTTGCTCCTTTGAAAAAAATATAGTTTTATCTGGAAAGGAGTTTATGGAACATATGAATACCGAAGAAACCAGACAAAAGGTTAAACAACGGATAGATGAATTGATAAGGTTGATTGAGTATCATAATCACCGGTATTATGACTTGGACGATCCTGAAATATCTGATTATGAATATGATCAGCTTTATTTGGAGTTAAGAAGCCTGGAAGCAGCTTATCCGGAGTTTTTGAGGAAGGATTCTCCTACTCAGAAAGTAGGAGGCACTGTCAAACGGGAATTAAGAAAAGTCCCTCACGATGTACCGGTTATCAGCCTCCAGGACGCATTTACGAAGGAGGAAGTATTTCAATTTGTTGAACGAATACAGAATGAATTGAAGGATTCATTATTTGTCGTTGAAAAAAAGATAGACGGTCTGTCTGTGTTATTGCGTTATCATAATGGGGTTTTAACCGAAGGCATAACACGCGGAGATGGGGAAATTGGAGAATCGGTGTATGAAAATTTATTGGTAATTCCGGCTATTCCCAAAATTATACCTGAAAAGCTGCCTTATCTAGAAGTGCGCGGTGAAGTATACATGTCTTTTGCTTCATTTGAAAAGGCTAATCGTAAGCAAATGGAAAAGGGTGGAAAGATATATCAGACGGCGCGGAATCTTGCAGCAGGCACCTTAAGACAATTGGATCCAAATGTTGTAAAGGAAAGGGATTTGGATTTCTTTGCTTTTAATCTCGAAATATCTCAAGGCAAAGAATTCACTTCTCATGTAGAAACTCTCAAATGGCTTGAGGAACTAGGCTTTCCAGTGAGTCCTGATTACCAAGTATGCAGAAGTGCTGAAGAAGTATGGGAGGCTATAGAGAGAATAGAAGAAAAAAGATGGTCCCTTCCTTATGGAATCGATGGGGCTGTGATTAAATTGGATAATCTTCAGGACAGGTTGCATTTGGGAATGACCAGCAAGGTGCCGCGCTGGGCAATTGCATTTAAGTATCCTCCCGAACAAAAAGAGACAATAGTGGAGGATATCCATGTCCAAGTGGGCAGAACCGGCAAATTAACACCGCTTGCGATATTAAAGCCTGTTAATCTGGCGGGCACTATAGTATCAAGAGCTTCTCTCCATAATCAGGATTATATAAATGAAAAGGATATACGCATAGGCGATACGGTAATTGTACAAAAAGCCGGTGATATTATCCCTGAAATTTTAAGGGTTGTGACTGAAAAAAGGCCAAAAGGTAAAACCAAGCCATTTATTATCCCGGACAGGTGTCCGATATGCAATTCAAAAACTGTCCGGGATGAAGACGGATCAGACATTCGTTGTACAGGTACCAATTGTTTTGCTCAGATGGTCAGAAAAATTATTTATTTTGCATCGAAGGATGCAATGGACATAGAAGGACTTGGGCCGAGTACAGTTGAAACCCTTATGACCCACGGTTATATCGAGGATATTGCCGATATATATACTCTGGTTAAATATAGGAAGGAATTGATTGAAAAAGGCATAGTAGGAAGAGAAAAAGCTGTTGATAATTTAATCAGAGCCATTGAGAGTTCAAAAGAAAATGATATTGACCGCCTCATTACTGGTCTGGGTATACCAAATATAGGAAGGCAGTCTGCCAGAGTTCTGGCTCAAAACTTTCCTGATATGAAAGCTCTGCAGGAAGCATCATATGCACAGCTGATAGTACTGCCAGACTTTGGTGAGGTTATGGTAAATGATATTCTTGATTACTTTAGCAAAAATGAAAATAAGATATTGCTTAAGAAGTTGGAGACAGCTGGAGTGAATATGAAATCCAAATCCGCAGAAAAGAAAACGGGCAATATACTGGAAGGCAAAACTTTTGTTTTAACAGGCACTCTGCCAAGCATGACCCGGGATCAGGCAAAAGAACTTATTCAAAGCTATGGAGGCAAGGTTTCCGGAAGTGTTTCGCGGAAGACTTCATATGTAGTTGCAGGTCAGGACGCCGGCAGTAAATTAAATAAAGCAATAGAGCTGGGGATTCCTGTGATAAGTGAAGAAGAACTGTTAAATATGATACACCAAAATTCCAAATAAACCCAGACTTTTTTCAACTTTTCTACAAAAATCATTGAAAAGCATGGTAAAATGTGATTAAATTATAAGTGTTACAGAGTTTATACATTTCTTTTAATTTCTGTAACACTTTTTTTATAAACAAACGGGGGAGGAGGTGTACATATGCGACGGCGTGTATGCATCTTTTTAGCCATTATTCTTCTATTAACATTCATTCTGCCTCAACTTGCCTATGCTGCACCGGTTCTGAGGAGGGGCAGCAGAGGCAGTCAGGTAGCAGATCTGCAAAAACGTTTAATTAAGCTGGGTTATTTAGATGGCAAAGCAGACGGTATTTACGGCCCTTTAACAGAACAAGCAGTCAGAAAATTTCAAAAAGCAAACGGTCTAAAGGTAGATGGTATTGCAGGCCCGCAGACTTTGAATGCTTTAAACGGAGGTAAAGCCAAATCAGCTGGCAGTAATTCCTCCCGGAGCAGCAATTCAGGCAATAATAAAAGCTCTTCATCCAGCACAGTACCAATCAAGCGGACATTAAGGCTGGGCAGCAGAGGAAGCGATGTAAAAGAGCTGCAGAAAAGGTTAAACGCACTTAAGTTTAATGCAGGCAAAGCGGATGGCATCTTTGGTTCGAAAACATTAAGTGCCGTACGTGCATTCCAAAAATCCCGCGGTCTGGCAATTGATGGCATAGTGGGGCCAAAGACCTTGGCAGCACTATATTCAGGAACCAGTTCATCGCGCTCAAACAAAACTGAAACTAATCAAAATAATGACGGCCAAAGCAAAACTAATGAAAAGATTACCGCTACCTTAAGGCTTGGAAGCAGGGGAAGCCAGGTGCGGATTCTTCAGAAAAAACTTAATGAGTTAGGGTTTAAGTGCGGCACAGTTGACGGTGTTTTTGGTTCCAAAACACGAAATGCAGTACGTTCATTTCAGAAGGCTCATGGTTTGGCAGTGGATGGAATAGTGGGGCCGAAAACAAGATCTGTATTAAACTCAATTAGTTCCAAGCCTAAACCTTCACCTACTCCAAAACCGAGCCCTTCGCCAAAACCGTCACCAACTCCTAAACCGACGCCTAAGCCTTCGATACCTTTAACTCAGACATTAAAGCGAGGCAGCACAGGCAGCCAGGTTAAAATACTTCAAACCAGGTTAAATGAGCTGGGATTTAACTGTGGTGCAGTAGACGGTATATTTGGCTCAGCAACGGAAAGTGCGGTAATTCTTTTCCAAGTCGCTTATGGCTTGACTCCTAACGGCATTGTAGATTCGAAGACCAGAACTAAGCTATATGAGGTATCTCCCTCATCTCCGGGAAAAAGAGAATACCCTGCAGCGAATGCCCTGAAAGGTAAAGTAGTAATAATCGATCCCGGCCATGGCGGCTCAGATCCTGGCGCGGTGCGCAACGGAGTAAGGGAAAAGGATCTTGCCCTGGACATAGGGCTGAAACTTCGAACAATGCTGAAAAAAGCCGGTGCTACAGTTTACATGACAAGAGATGATGATCGATTTGTATCATTATTCTATCGTTCAGCTTATGCCAACAAGGTAGTATTGGATCTGGAAATAAAGGAAAAAACCAATGCACTAAATAAAGCAGAAGCTGACAAGAAGGACTATAAAAAACAAATCGATGATCTTAATAAACAGATTACCGGGCTGGATAAGTATGACATAGCTCTAAAAGAATTATTAAGCTTGATTGAAGACTTATTTAATAAGCTGGCGAAGGCAGAAGAAAAGCTTCCAGCAGAAGACCAGGAAACTGCGGGAGATGACGGAACCGAAAATGAACAACCGCAGTATCAAGAGTTGGAAAATTTACTGAAACAACTTGATGATCAATTAAAAATAGTTAAGGAGAAAGGCGAAGCTTTGCCTGAGAAAATCAAGAAAAATTTCTATCCTGCTGAGGTGAGCGATCTGACAGTAGAAGCCTTGGTCGAGGCAGGACCTGATTCAAGCCGTATTTTCGAATCCATAAGTGAAAATTTGACTGCTGAAAAGGATAAGGCAGAGAAAGAAAAGAATGCACTAGAAAAAAAGTTTAATGAAGCTGACAACATGGTTAATACTTATGAAAATGAAATTAGTGAATTACAAGACCTGTTAAAAGGATTCGATTATTATTTTAAGTATCCTGCTAATAATAATCGGACAGGAATTTATCAATATGGAAAGTCTAATACAGCATCAAGTTATTTGAAAAAAGTAATGGATCTAACCCGAAAAAAATATCAGGATAATATTATATTTGTATCCATACATCTAAATTCTACTAATGATGCTGTACAGACGAGTGCTTCCGGAATGTATACTTTCTACAGAGATAATAGTCCTTCTACCAATACAAATTATTACAAGAATTATAATGTAGACAAGCGTAAAAGGCTTGCTTCTCTGTTACTGCTTGAAACCAATAAGTCCACCAATTTCAGCAAGAAACCGTCTGCACCACTCAATGCTGACTTTAGCGTACTGCGGGAAAACAATCTGGTATCAACTTTGGTGGAAGTTGGGTTTATGAATAATCCCAACGATTTAAAACAGGTTGTAAAGGATTCAGTCCGCGAAGATGTTGCCTATGGTTTGTTAAAGGGTATAGTAGCGTATTTTAAGAGCAAGTAACAGTAAAGTAAATAATATTGCCCCATTCTTATAATGGGGCGCTTTTTTTGAGTTTAAATCTATCACTTCTGTTGTTTATCAAGGATAAGAGTGCAGAGCAGAGAAAGAATACGCCTGTCTGATCAATTATTCCTTTGCGGTTCCAATTAAAATCTTGATTTGATGTTGTAATATATATACGTTTAGGGAAAACAGTATTAAATCCAGGTTGTTTTTTAATATTTGATTGTATAGTTCGGGACAATTTTACCCACCTGATAAGTTTTTTGATTTCATTATCATGTGCTCGGTGATATGATCCTAAAAGCAATTCCAGGTAAACATCGAGAATCTTGTTTATGGTGTTTGTCTGTTCGGATTTATTAAAAGAATAATGAGATGCCCTGTTCAAAAAACTTAATAATGCACCAACATCAAAAGCGTTATAACTAATAATCCTGGGTTTAAATACATATATTCCATTATTTTCATTGTATAGCATTCTGTGCAATTTTAAATATACTGAAAATATTTCTTCCAAAATATAATCCAGCTGTATAAAAGGGAAAGCTTGAAGAAGAGCATCCATAACGAAAAACTGCCGGCCAGGCGGAAGGAGGGCATAATCGGCTGTATTGAAACAAAAAAGTCCGTTTCTGCTTTTTCTATTAAGCACTTCAAGTGCCAGAGATGTTAAAAAATCATTTCTATAATCAAAATGAATACGATTAAGCCAGGCCGAAACACCTCTTAAAATATCAGCCAGTTCCATTGTGTTTACAATGCCCGGATCCAAATCGTTTGTTAAGTTTAAATAAATTTCTTTTAAGACCGGGATAAAGTCAGGAAAATCTTCCTTTTCAAGTCCATCAGGAATAAAATATGAACCGCCTTCAAGAACAGCAGACTTTTCTCCAAAATCGCACTTGTTTTTTTCCATATATTCTATGCAAAACATTAACTGCAATGCTGCTGAACTTTTCAATTCAAGATATAGTGAAGGGTTTGAAAGAAGTGATGATGTATTATAATTGGATAAAATATTGGATAGGCGGGACATAGTTTGGATACTGTATCCGGTTGTTTTGATACATGGTCTGCCCGCTTCTCTGGTTTCTCTAATATATGAAAAGGATGCTTTATCATACCATGATATTACCGGCGGTATCGGCATCTCTCTTATATAACGGTATTCTGTATCTTTCCACTTTATCAGACGTAAAGCGGCATTCGACAAATAATGAAGAGAAAGTGCCTGTATTATTACAAAATCAAGCACCGGGTCGCCCGTAATTGCAATAAACATAATCCGGCCTCCTGTAAGTATATTGTTACATTATGAATATGCAGCCAGATTATGATATAGTAGTTCTATTAATTTATGCTTAAGCAAACTTTATTTTCAAATACTTGCAAACAATGATACTGCTGGGCTATAATACTATGAAGGACCACTTTGCGATGAGAATGCTGCATAATTATTAGCAAAAAAAGGAAGGATGAAGGCTCTTGGTTATGAGCATGACCGGATTCGGCACAGGTAAGGCTGAAGGCAACAATCGCGAGATAACAATTGAGTTAAAAACTGTGAACAATCGTTATCTTGATATCAATCTGCGAATGCCAAGAGCTCTTTCTGTATTAGAAGAAAGTTTAAGAAAAAGAATTCAGCAAAAAATTGCCAGAGGCCGTGTAGAAGTCTATATTTCTTATCAAAACAACTCCCAGGAACAGGTTTCTGTATCAGTAAATGAACCTGTAGCTGAAGCATACTATAAAGCACTCACAGCCCTGGCTGGCAAGTTCCAATTGGATATGAAACCGGATTTGGGGGTTTTAGCAGATATTGACGATATTTTTATCGTCGAAAAGCCGGAAGAAGATGAAGAGCTGCTCAAAGAGCTTTTGTTTTCTGCACTGGATGAAGCTTTGAATGCAGTTATTAAAATGCGCAAGCAAGAGGGCAGCTTTTTAGCTGAAGATCTGAAGCAGCGCAGCCTTCGCATTGAGAACATGGTTAAGCAAATAGAACAACGTTCTTCTGTTGTTGTGGAAGAATATAGACAAAAATTGGAGCAAAGGCTGAAAGAGATGTTAAACAATACAGAGTTGGATGAAGCGCGCTTTCAGGCGGAGGTAGTCTATTTTGCCGACAGGTCAAATATCACGGAAGAAATTGTACGCATAAGAAGCCACTTGGATCAATTGCGTCAAACCTTAGAATCAGGCGGCAGTATTGGCCGCAAGCTGGATTTTATCGTACAGGAATTGAATCGGGAAACCAACACTATTGGATCTAAGTCATCTGATGTTATTATAGCAAACTATGTGGTTGAAATTAAAAGTGAACTTGAGAAGATTCGGGAACAGGTTCAAAATATTGAATGATGAAAAAGGAAAGCAGGGATATAATCATGGGGATCAGACTAATTAATGTAGGCTTTGGCAATATAGTATCAGCTAACCGAATTATTGCCATAGTAAGCCCTGAATCGGCTCCTATTAAGAGAATTATACAGGATGCCAGGGACAGAGGCATGCTGATCGATGCAACTTACGGGCGGAGAACCAGAGCTGTCATTGTAACCGATAGTGATCATGTGATTCTTTCAGCCGTTCAACCTGAAACTGTAGCTCACCGCCTTCATTCCAGGGAACCGGGCCTTGAAGAATAGTATTTACAATTAATTATAGTAGTTCTTGAAAGGATAAAGATATGAAGAAAAAAGGATTGCTAATTGTAATTTCGGGTCCTTCGGGTGCTGGTAAAGGCACAGTTTGCAAAGAATGGCTTAAAAGAAACCCTGAAGCAGTTCTTTCTGTTTCGGCTACAACCAGAAAGCCCAGACCTATGGAGGTCGATGGAGTTAATTATTTTTTCATCAGCCGGGAAGAGTTTGAAAAGATGATTGAAGATAATGAGTTCTTAGAATATGCCGAAGTGTATGGCAATTATTACGGCACTCCCAGAAGGTTTGTTCAGGAAAAGTTAATGGAAGGAAAGGATGTTATCCTGGAGATTGACATTCAGGGAGCCCTGCAGGTGAAAGAACGGTTTGATGATGGTGTGTTTATCTTTATTATTCCACCTACGATGGAAGAATTGAAGAGGCGGATTGTAAAACGAGGAACAGAAGATCCTGACGTTATTTTGCAGCGTTTTACCAGTGCCTTTGAGGAAATCAACTTTATAAAACGTTACAATTACGTTGTGGTTAATGACCAGGTAGAAGAAGCGGTTCGAAAAATCGATGCAATTGTTCTTGCTGAAAAATGCCGTGTTGATCGTAATAATTACTTAATAATGTATCTGAAAGGAGAGATATAGGTGATATACCCGACCTTAAAAACCTTAATGGAAAAGGTTGATAGTAAATACTCTTTAGTTGTAGCAGTAGCAAAGCGCGCAAGACAGCTTGTTTCAGGCGCATCTCCATTAATTGATGAGGAAAACGCTAACGACAGGCCTGTAACTACTGCTGTTAGAGAAATTGAATCAGGCGCAGTTACGTATAAACATATGAAAAAGTAAGCGGCTAGAAAGGTACTTAGTACCTTTTTTTATTGCCGTTATGTTAAAGTTCAGGAAGGAGTGAGCAAGTGGAAAAGAGTAAATATGCGGGCGTAGTTGTGGACCAGATACACCCTTCCTTGGATAAAATATTTCATTACGAAATTCCGGATCATCTTTATAGCTGTATCCAGCCAGGTGTCCGTGTACAGGTTCCATTTGGGTCACGCAGTCTGCAAGGATATGTTCTTTCTTTGGAAGATAAAATTGATTTTCCTGAAGAAAAAATTAAACCTATTAAAAAAGTGCTTGATCCAAAGCCTGCACTTCCCAAATCATTGATTCCTTTGATTTTCTGGATGAAGGAAGAATATCATTGCTTGTTTATTGAAGCGATTCGTTGTTTCATTCCTCCCGGATTGCGTATGAATATCAAGGAGAAGACGCATAAAATAATAGTTTTGGAAGATACTGATGCCTTGGACGATTGGATAAAAACTGTGGAAAAACGTTCATCTGGCATGGCATCTATACTCAGGATGCTTGAGCAGAATAAATCCATGCCTTTAGAGGAACTGTTAGACCTTTCAGGTGCATCACGGTCCAGTGTTCAGTCGTTGCTGAAACGAGGGTATATACGAATTGAGGAAGAGGAAACATACAGGGATCCATGGCCTGTTGACCTTAGACCGATCCAGCCTCCTGAATTGACATCTGAACAGTTATATGCAGTCCGGATGATTGAGAATTGTTTAGAAAAACAAAGAGGCACTGTTCTTCTGTTTGGTGTTACTGGCAGCGGCAAAACAGAAGTGTATATGAAGGCGGCAGAGGAAGCTGTATCATTAGGCAAACAAGTTATTGTACTAGTGCCTGAAATTTCTCTGACGCCGCAGACGGTAGGCAGGTTTAAAAGCAGGTTCGGAGATAAAGTGGCAATTCTGCACAGCCGTTTATCAATAGGTGAGCGATATGACGAATGGCGCAGGATAAGGACCAATGAAGTTACTATTGTGGTGGGCGCCAGATCAGCCATATTTGCTCCCCTTGAAAGGCTGGGATTAATTATAATAGATGAGGCACAGGAAGAAAGCTATAAATCAGAAGTCCGCCCCAGATATCATGCAAAGGAGGTTGCGGCCAAGCGATGTGAACTGGAAGGAGCGGTACTGGTTCTTGGCAGTGCAACTCCCAGTTTGGAGGATTATTACAAGGCTGTAAAAGGTGATTATAAGCTGGCAGAAATAAAACATAGAATCGATCATCAATCAATGCCCCGGGTTGAAATGGTAGACATGCGGCGGGAATTGGAAATGGGCAATCACAACATGATAAGCAATAAGTTGTATAATGCTATTGAGCAGGTATTGAATAGGCATGAACAAGCTATTTTGCTTATTAACCGCAGAGGATATGCATATTTTGTTTCCTGCAGAAGTTGCGGGCATGTGATTAGATGTCGCAATTGTGATATATCACTTACATATCACATTAGCGATGATGCTTTAAAATGCCATTATTGTGGTTACAGAGAAGCTTATCCCATTATTTGCCCTGAATGCAGGAGTAAGAAAATCAAGCATTTTGGCGCTGGGACACAAAGGATAGAAGAAGAACTGTATAGGCTGTTTCCTTCAGTTAGGCTGCTTAGAATGGATGCCGACACCACCGGCCGTAAAGGAGCTCACCAGCGTATCCTGGAAGCCTTTAAAAGTCAGACATACGATATACTATTGGGCACACAAATGGTAGCCAAGGGGTTGGATTTTCCGAATGTAACGCTGGTAGGAGTCCTGGCGGCAGATACCGCCTTAAATCTTCCTGATTACCGGAGCAGCGAAAGAACCTTCCAATTAATCACACAAGTGGCCGGACGTGCGGGACGCGGATATAAACCCGGCCGGGTTATAGTCCAAACCTATCAGCCGGAACACTATGCTTTCCACTACGCTGCCAATCATGACTATATCGGCTTTTATAACCGGGAAATCCAAATACGTCGGCAATTCTCTTATCCCCCGTTTGCTCATATTATAAAAATTTTATTAATGGGTGAGGATGAAAATAATATAATACATATATCAAAAAATATGGTAGAATGGCTGAAGAAAAGGATTGGAGATGATAAGCAGCTTAAAGAAGGATTGCTGGACTTAGGTGCATATTCTGCTCCAATTGAAAGAATAAAAAGGAAGTACAGATGGCAGGTTTTGATGCGTATTCATACGAATGAAATATACCGAAACGCTTACCATCGTCTTTGTAATGAATTAATAAATAAGTTTTATGATGATGATTATTCTTTGTCTTTGGACTTTAATCCAATTACATTATTATAGAAAGAGTTGATAAATATGGCCTTAAGGCAGATTAAAGATTATATGAAAGATGATGTTCTCAGAAAAAAAGCCAAATATGTGGAGAAAATTGATGCGAGAGTACAGACTCTGGTCGACGATATGATAGAGACAATGTATCATGCCGATGGCGTAGGATTGGCTGCTCCCCAGGTAGGTGTTTTGAAGCGGATAATAGTCATAGATGTTGGAGAAGGGGTGCATGTTTTGATCAATCCTGAGATAATTGAAGAAAAGGGAGAACAAACTGATTATGAGGGTTGTTTAAGCGTCCCCGGAGTAAGGGCACAGGTAAAACGGCCGGAAGAGGTGCTTGTTAGAGCTTTGGATCGTGACGGCAATGAGGTTGAAATCAGGGGAAACGGCCTTATGGCAAGAGCATTATGTCATGAGATTGATCATCTAAATGGCGTATTATTCTTAGACAGGGCTGTTCCCGGAACTGTGATAAGAGAATCAAATGAAATGGAATAAATAATGCTGATTGTGATTGGAGGTCTGTTGGCGTGCTAAAATTTATATTTATGGGTACCCCCGAGTTCGCACTTCCTGCCCTGGAATCTGTTAAGAGCAGCGGACACAAACTTTTGGCAGTAGTAACACAGCCAGACAGGCCAAAAGGCCGCGGGCATCAGCTTGCCCCGCCTCCTGTTAAAGTTTGGGCAGATAACAATCAGGTTCCGGTATTACAACCAGATAAAATAAAAGGAAACAAAGAATTTATTAAACATGTAAGCAACCTGGATCCTGATTTGATAATTACTTGTGCTTATGGACAGATATTGCCCAGCGAACTTCTGAACATCCCCTCTTTAGGATGCATTAATATACACGCTTCACTGCTTCCTGAATATAGGGGAGCTTCGCCAATCCAGCAGGCTTTGATTGATGGAAAGGAAAAGACAGGTATTACTATTTTTTATATGGATGAAGGAATGGATACAGGCGATATAATAATACAGAAAGAATTAGAAATACATCCTGATGAAAATGCGGGAGAGTTGCATGATCGTTTGTCTGAACTTGGCGGGAAGCTGCTTACTGATGTAATAAAAATGTTTGAAAAAGGAAAGCCAGAAGGCATACCACAGGATGACGATAAGGCAACCTATTGCGGCAAAATCGATAAATCCATGGGTGAGATTTCATGGGATCAACCGGCATATGTTATTCGTAATTTGATCAGAGGTTTGACACCTTGGCCGGGTGCATATACCTTTATAAACCAGGGTAAACGCTTAAAAATATGGAAAGCAATTGTGGAGACAGAGGATTCATCTAATCAAAGGCATACACCGGGAACTGTCATTAAGGCAGATCAAAGCTATGGATTACAGGTAGCTTGCGGCCAAGGTATTATTCGGATAGTTGAGTTGCAGGAACAAGGCGGAAGGCGTATGTCGGATGTTGATTATTTAAGGGGCAATCTCATAAAAACAGGTACAAAATTTGGCAGAGCATAATATAAGCAGGTTTTAAGAGATGAGGAAAAATAAGGATAACAGAAATGGCGGTCTGCAAGTGAGACTTGCAGCTTTGCAAGTGCTGAAAGAAGTAAATAGAGACGGTAAATATATCCATATCAGCCTAAAGGAAAATCTGCGAAAATGGAGGTTTGAGCGTCTGGATGCCGCCTTTGTTACTCAATTGGTTTATGGAACTTTAGAAAAACAGATTTCTATAGATTATTATTTAAGCAAACTGTCAAACCCGAAACGTGTCAATCCATGGATTGAAAACATTATGCGAATGGGGGCTTATCAGATACTTTACATGGATAAAGTCCCTGATTTTGCTGCCTGCAATGAGGCTGTGGAGCTTTGTAAAGCAAAGGGATTAGCTGGACTTAAAGGATTTGTTAATGGAACTTTGCGTAATCTTTCTAGGAATAAGGAGAAGCTGTTGAAACCTGATCCGAACTTATCAGATGCTGAAAACCTTTCTATTTTATACAGCTTTCCGCTATGGTTAGTTGAACAATGGATTGAAGATTACGGTCTTGCTGCTGCAGAGGAAATCCTAAAACCATTGGATACGGACAACTATACTACTATTAGAGTAAATACATTAAAAACCTCCAAAAAAGATTTGAAAGCAAAACTGGAGAGCTGCGGTATTGAGGTGTTTGATGGACTATACTTGGATGAAGCCTTGCGCTTCGCAAGCGGAGGAGATATAGAGGAAAACCCGTTTTATCAGGAAGGTAACTTTATCGTACAGGCTGAGAGTTCCATGCTGGTTTCTCGCATAGTGGATCCTAAACCTGGAGAGATTATTTTAGACGCTTGCAGCTCACCTGGCGGAAAAACAACACACATGGCAGAATTGATGAATGGAAAAGGCAAAATAATTGCATGGGACATTCATCCTCACCGGGTAGAGCTGGTAAGAAGAAATAGCGGACGAATGAATGTGGATATTGTAGAACCTTTATTATTTGATGCAACTGTTCCAGCTGCTGAATGGAGGAACATATTTGACAGAGTGCTGATTGATGCTCCTTGTTCAGGATTGGGCATAGTTCATAAAAAACCTGACATAAAATTAAATATTTCAAAAAAAGCATTGAAGCAATTGCCCGATCTGCAGTATAGAATTCTGGATGCATGCAGCAAGTATGTTAAGCCCGGTGGAGTGCTGGTTTATAGTACCTGTACTATAAATTTATCAGAGAATGAAGCAATAATTGACAAATTTCTGAAAAACAATAATGAATATTATTTGGATAATATTCTGCCTTTAACGCCTGAAAAGCTGCATTCCGCAGTAGAAAACGGGTTTATTAAACTGATTCCATCGCGTTATGGTATCGATGGCTTTTTTATTGCTAGGTTGAGGAGGAAAAACTGATTTGTCAAATCCATCAGATAAAACTGAGACCAGAATGAATAAACAGCCAGAGAAAAGAAGAGCAGATTTACTTAATATGAGCCTGGAAGAAATAAAGTCGGATTTGGTTTCTTTGGGAGAGGAACATTACAGGGGAGATCAGATCTATCAGTGGGTATACAGAGATGTTGCTTTTGACGAAATGACAAACCTATCTAAGTCATTAAGGCAAAAGTTGGCACAAAATTATATTATTGGAACCTTAAAACAGTTGAAGCGTTTGATATCAGCAGATGAGCATACTATAAAGTATTTGTATTTGCTGTCTGATAATAATATAATAGAATGTGTTGTTATGAAATATCGTCATGGCAACACTATATGTCTGTCTACCCAAGTGGGCTGTGCAATGGGTTGTAGTTTTTGCGCATCTGCCACTGGGGGACTTATTCGACAGTTGAATGCCGGGGAAATGATGGCACAAGTTTTGGAGTCAAACAGGGATTTGGCTAAACTTGGTTGGAATCCTGTGAGCAATGTAGTTCTTATGGGCAGCGGTGAACCTTTGGATAACTATGAAAATACAATGAAGTTTATACATCAAATTCATCATCCTAAAGGATATAATATGAGCTATAGAAACATTACCCTGTCCACTTGCGGTTTGGTGCCAAAAATGCGTGCGCTGGCCGATGAAGGACTTAACATTAATCTGGCGGTTTCCCTTCATGCTTCCAATGATAATGTCAGGAAAAAGATTATGAAAGTTGCCAATGTATACTCAATTGAAGAGATTATAGATGCCAGCAGATACTTTTATGCTAAAACAGGCAGAAGAATAACCTTTGAATATGTGATGATAGATGGTGTAAATGACAGGCCTGAGCTTGCGGCTGAGCTTTCCCAATTATTATATGGCTTTCCAAACCATGTTAATTTAATTCCTTTAAATGAGAATAAACAAAATAAGAAAAAAAGAAGCAATAATACTGCTATTAGAGAATTTATGTCTGTATTAAGATCTTATGGCATCAATGTGACAATAAGACGTGAAATGGGATCAGATATTCAAGGCGCCTGCGGGCAATTAAAGGCTGATTTTATGGAGAAACTATAAAAGGGGGTACCCATGGAATACGGAGCATTCAGCCATAAAGGATTGCAAAGAAAATCTAATGAAGATTATTATTATATACCCGAAAATGAAGATAAACCTGCCATTATGATGGTTGCTGACGGTATGGGCGGCCATAATGCCGGAGAACGTGCAAGCAGGCTTGCAGTAGAGTATGTTGTTGCTTACTTTGAGAAAAACAAAGATAATTTAAAATATACAGAAGAATTAATTCAGGCAATACAGGATTCCATTGAACAAGCCAATGAACATGTTCTGGATTTGTCCCGTACAGAAGAGCGTTTTTCCGGCATGGGAACTACATTAACATTGGTGGTGTTCGATGAAGACCGCTTCCATGTCGCTCATATAGGAGACAGCAGATGTTATTTAATTCGTAATGGAATTGTCCGCCAAATAACCAGAGATCACTCCTTAGTACAAGAGCTTTTGGATCATGGCAGCATAACGAAACATGAGATGAACATCCATCCAAAAAGAAATGTTATAACCAGGGCTTTGGGTACGGAAGATAAGCTTCGTATTGATTGCTTTGAAGAAATCCTTCAATCAGGCGATATTATTCTTCTATGTACAGATGGATTAATAAATTATGTTGATCTGGAAAAAGTTGCGGCTGACCTGCCCCAGAATATTTCCATGGTACAATTGGCAGAAATGTTAGGTAAAGAGGCTTTAGCAGCCGGGGGCTCTGATGACATTACAATTACTGCCGCCAGATATACCGGCATGGAAAAGAGGGGTGAAAACCATGCTAGGTAGGATTCTGGGGGGACGCTATGAACTAATTGAGAAAACCGGTGGAGGCGGCATGGCTGTTGTATATAAAGCAAAATGCCATTTGCTTAACCGTTATGTTGCTGTAAAAATTTTACGGCCTGATTTGGTGGAAAATGAAGAGTTTGTAACTCGTTTTAAAAGAGAATCACAGGCAGCTGCAAGCCTTTCGCATCCCAATATTGTAAACATGTATGACGTTGGTCAGGAAGATGATATCCATTATATAGTAATGGAATATGTAGATGGAATGACATTAAAAGAATATATCAGAAAAGAAGGAAGGCTGTCCTGCGAAGAAGCTGTACGCATTGCGTGCCAAGTTTGCTCTGCCTTGCATCATGCCCATGAAAACAACATAGTTCATCGTGATATAAAGCCGCAAAATATACTTATCAGCAGAGATGGTACTGCGAAGGTGGCAGATTTTGGCATTGCCAGAGCTGTAACATCTGCTACGGTTACCATGGCCGGTGCTAACGTAATTGGCTCTGTTCATTATTTTTCTCCGGAACAGGCTAAAGGGAGTTATGTAGACAAGAAATCTGATATTTATTCTCTAGGCATTGTATTATATGAGATGGTAACCGGTGTAGTGCCATTTGAAGGTGACAGTGCAATATCAGTAGCCTTAAAACATATACAGGAGCAGGTTACACCTCCTGGGGAATTAAATCCGGATATACCAAAAAGCATCCAGTATATTATTGAACGTGCGCTGGAGAAAAGACTAGAAGACCGATATAATGATGCAGCAGAAATGCTTAGTGATTTAAAAAGAGCATTAAAAGAGCCTGACGGTTCTTATGTTAAGCGTATAACCAGCGATAGTCAGGCTACCCGTGTAATTCCTCGAATTGAATATGAGAGACATATTAAAGATCATCAGGTTACAGAATTAAATGACATCGATGTAAAGAATACAACGGAAAACGAGGGAGAAACGCGTGTCAGACGCCGGGGATGGATGCTGACAACACTTTCTGTTATTGCTGCAGCCGCAGTATTGTTTGTTCTTTTTATGGTTGTTAGGACAATTTATAATCAAAATTTTGCAATCCGAAATACAGAGGTTCCCAGCATTGTTGGATATGATGAGTCAACTGCAAGGGAGATTCTGAAGGAACGAGGTCTGCAGTTAACCATAGAGGAATGGCAGTATGATGAGAGTGTGCCCGAAGGCAGAATTATTTCTCAGAATCCCCAAGAGGGTACAAATGTAAAAACTAACAGCAAAGTATACGTAGTCATGAGCAGCGGTGTGAAAATGATTACAGTGCCGGATGTTATCAATCTATCCCAGCGAAATGCTGAGATTGAGTTGGAAAACATAGGCTTAAAGGTAGGCCCAATTGAATATATAAACAGCGACATAGCAAGTGGATATGTAGTTAAACAGGAACCAAGTGCGTTTCAGGATGTTCCTGAGGGAACTGAAATACGCTTGTATGTCAGTAAAGGGCCAGAGGATACTTCCGTAATGGTCGGCAAATACACAGGAATTACCGAAGACCTGGCTGTTGAAATGATTAAGAGCAGCAATTTGGAAGTTGGAAATGTATATCGCGAATATAACAGTGAATATAACGAAGGCATTGTTTTCAGGCAGTCACCGCATGAAGGGGCTAATGTAGAACATGGAAGAAAGATTGATATATGGGTGAGTCTGGGTGAACAACAAAGTAATAAGAAAAAGATAACAATTACTTTGGATGGAACGGATAGAAATGTAAGGGTCCAGATAATACGAACTTCAGATGATAGAATCATATATGACAAAGAACACAATCCCAAGGAAGGGGAGATAGAGATCGTAATAGAGGATACAGGCGTGCAGAATTATGCAGTTTGGATTGATAATGAGTATTTTATGACAAAAACATTGGATTTTACAAAACATGAAAGGAGAGACGAATGAAGGAAGGAGTTATAATAAAAGGAATTGGCGGCTTTTACGATGTCCTGGCATCAGATAATCAGGTATATCGGTGCAGACCCAGGGGAATATTCCGTAAGCTGGGAATCACGCCAATGGTGGGAGACAGAGTTCGTATAACTCCGCAAAGTTCAGAACATGAAGGTGCATTGGAAGAAATTTTGCCAAGAAAAAACACCTTAATTCGTCCTCCTGTGGCAAACATAGATAATTTAGCGGTTGTCGTGGCTGCAGAACAGCCATCCCCGGATTTTTATATGGTGGATAAGTTAATTATAACTGCAGAACGAATGGGAATATCTGTAATACTGCTAATAAACAAAATAGACTTGGCCAAGACCGATGTTTTAAAGAAGATGAAATCCCAGTACTCCGGATCAGGCTATCCAATATTTTGCGTTTCCGGCAAATTTGGCCAAGGGATAGAAGAGTTGAGCAAGGCGATGAAGGGGATTACTACTTTAGCCGGCCAGTCAGGAGTAGGAAAATCTACCATTATCAATAGATTAAATCCTGGAAAAAAACTGGAAACAGGAAAAATAAGTGCGAAGATTAAACGCGGCAGACATACAACCCGCCATGTTGAACTGTTAATTTTACCTCATGGCGGAATGGTTGTTGATACACCCGGATTTAGCCAATTAGAATTAAAGGATGTTGATCCAATTGAATTGCAAAATAGTTATCCGGAATTTGACAGGTACAGACATGAGTGCTATTTTAATGGTTGTCTCCATGTCAGCGAACCAAACTGCCGAGTAAAACAGGCCGTTGAAGAAGGAAATGTATCAAAGGAAAGATATGATCGTTATATTCACATTATGGAAGAAATAAAAGAGAATAGGAGGAATTTATGGTGATACAGATAGCACCGTCCATTTTATCAGCAGATTTTGCAAGATTGGGAGAAGAAATCGTTCTTATGGAAAAAGGAGGAGCGGACTGGATCCATATTGATGTGATGGATGCTCATTTTGTACCTAATCTTACCTTTGGCCCTCCTGTTATAAAAGCCATTCGCCCTGTAACAAAGGTACCATTTGATGTACACCTGATGATGGATAACCCTATGGATTACATAGATGATTTTATTGATGCTGGTGCAGACAGCATTACAGTTCATGCAGAAGTTTTATCTCATCTTCATCGTTCTGTAACTTACATTAAACAAAAAGGTATAAAAGCTGCCGTATCATTAAATCCTTCCACTCCATTAAATATACTGGAGTATATTCTCGAGGATTTGGATATGGTGCTCCTAATGACTGTTAATCCAGGTTTTGGGGGGCAAAGCTTCATTCCCTCAATGATTAAGAAAATCAGGCTGCTTAAAAAGATGGTTGATGAAAGACAGTGCAAAACGATTATACAGGTAGATGGAGGAATTTCACTTAAGAATATTCGGGAAGTTGCTGAGGCAGGAGCTAATTGCTTTGTTGCAGGATCTTCCATATTCTCAGCTCCTGATCCGGCTGCTATGATTTCTCAAATGAGGGAAGCTGCGATGCTATGATAGCCGCTATTATATCCAATGGAGAGCTTGGAGATGTAAGAAAAATAAAAAAAGGGCTGCCGGAGTTTGATTTTGTTGTATGTTGTGATGGTGCTTTAAGGCATTTGGAGAAATTAGGTCTTTTGCCTGATATTATCGTGGGTGATTTTGATTCTGCTGATCCAGTCCTACTGGAAACCTATAGAAGAAAAGGAATTGGAATAAGAACCTATCCTGTTGATAAGGATGAGACAGACACTGAACTGGCAGCACAGGCTGTCATCAAAGCCGGAGCAGACAGAGTATTTATTTTGGGCGGGCTGGGCAGTCGCTGGGATCATTCATATGCAAATGTAATGATACTTGTTAAACTGGTAAAATCAGGAATTGATGCTATGATTCTGCACAGCCATAATCGAATAATAGTCTCCAATAAAACTCTTTCTTTGTACGGCACGCCTGGCCAATATGTCTCTCTTCTGCCTTTGGGTGAGAATGTATTCATACATGAAACAAAAGGATTGAAATATCAGATAAAGAATAAAGGATTGCCTTTGGATACCCCTTATGGAATAAGTAATATCATGCTTGGGAATAAAGCTGAAGTTAAAATTGCTTCCGGATGGCTGATGGCAGTTATCGCAGAAGATTAAAATCTTTATCATCACTATTTCCTATCCGGCCGAATATAATAAATCAGATTAAGCATTTATAAACCGGCTGGAGGGGAGAAATGTGTTTATATGGTACCGATTTAAGCCGGGCAAGCCTTCAAAACCTCGCAAACCAAAAAAAAAATATAATGTATTATCAATTATTTTAATAATTATGGGTATTCTTTTGGTTATGATTTATACCCCTCCTTGGGTATGGTTTTTTCTTCTGGGTCTGATATTGATCATAATAGGCTTGCTTAGCTTTAATAAATGGAAATAAACCCTATAAGTCAAAAAACGTGCAAAAGCACGTTTTTTACCATACTATATGGAGTTTACCTTTCCTGAACGGATACACTTGGTGCAGACATTCAAAGTTACGTGGGATCCGTTTACGACCGCTCTTACTTTTTTTAAGTTAGGAGTCCATGTACGATTTCCTCTTCTATGAGAGTGGCTGACAGTATTACCAAACAATTTTCCTTTATTACATATATCACAAACTTTTGCCATAACTCACACCTCCTTTGAATGAACAACGCTTACAAATAACGGCAACCTTTATTCTATCATTTTCCCAGCCGTTTGGCAAGAAAAAGAAAAATAAGGATCTTATATTGCATTATTAGCATTGATAGGATAAAATAAAAGCTGAATTCTTCAGATAATGTAAATAAACACTGTATTGCTGATATTTTTTTTATATATAGAGAATTTTCCAAAGTAATAAAGCCGGTTAGGAGGTTAAACGATGAGCACTGTTACAGTGAACGAATTGGGGGAAGTTCGCATATCTGACGAGGTGCTGGCAACTCTAGCAGGGATTTCAGCTATTGGTTGTTATGGAATAGTTGGCATGGCCTCAAAAAGAGCTACTGATGGACTAATTGAACTTCTGGGTATGGAAAACTTGTCCAGAGGGGTTAAGGTTACTACTCATGGAAATGAAGTTACCATTGATTTGTTTATTATAGTTGAATATGGTATTTCCATAGCCGCAGTTGCACAGAACATCATTGATACAGTTAAATATAATGTAGAAAAGCTGACTGGCGTTACAGTTAATAAGGTAAATATTAAGGTCGAAGGCGTGAGAGTATAAGCTTTGACCCGGCTGTAAGGAGGTACTCATATTGGATCAGAAGATTTTGGATGGCGCAAAGCTGAGGCTCATGTTTCTTTCGGCTGCTCAGTTTTTGGAAACCAATAAAGAAACCGTGAATGCATTAAATGTTTTTCCAGTGCCTGATGGGGATACTGGCACTAATATGTCGTTGACAATGTTATCTGCTGCCAGGGAAATAAAAGCATTGAATACAAATGATTTGCCTTCGGTAGTGGAAGCTCTATCCAAGGGTGCGCTGAAAGGTGCCAGGGGCAATTCAGGCGTGATTTTATCTCAATTGTTTCGCGGGTTTGCTAAGGTTCTGAAATATGAGCACGAAGTAACGACAAAGAAATATGCCGATGCTTTGACAGCAGGTGTGGAAACTGCATACAAAGCTGTAATGAAACCTGTGGAAGGCACCATGTTGACAGTTGCCAGGGTAACAGCAGAAGAAGCTAGGAGGCTCGCTGCCCGCATAAGCGATTTTGAATTGTTTTATGAAGGTCTGATTGATGCAGCTAAAGATGCATTGGATAAGACTCCTGAAATGCTGCCGGTGCTGAAACAGGCCGGCGTTGTAGATTCAGGAGGGATGGGTCTTTTATATATTATGATGGGGCAAGCGCGGGCGTTGGATGAAGATTTTGATTTGGAAGCCCCGTTGGAGCAGCTGGATTTATATATTGGCAGCAGCGCAAGTGTCAGCAGTGCCGGTATACCTGCGCCAGAAAAAATACAGGAACAACCTATTGAATTTTTGTATTGCACCGAGTTTTTTATAACCAATCTTTATCCTTATGTAAGGAAAGAAGATATTGAGAAACTGAAAGCGCGACTGGAGCGGATTGGAGATTCTATAGTTGTAGTTGGTGACGAGGATTTAATTAAGGTACATTTTCACACCAATATGCCTGGTAAAGGGCTGCAACTGGCACTGCGCTTTGGGGAATTGACAAACATAAAAATTGATAATATGAAGGAACAGCATAAACACGTTATCGAAATGGAAACTAGGGCAGCAGCCAGTGAACCTGAAAAGAATCTGGGTTTAGTATCAGTTTCTATGGGAAATGGCATTGCAAGTGTCTTCAAGGATTTAAATGCAGACTATATAATTGAAGGCGGCCAGACTATGAATCCCAGCATAGAGGATATTCTAAATGCTGTAGAAAAGGTTAATGCAAGAGAGGTGTTTGTACTTCCTAACAACAGCAATATTGTTCTCTCTGCTAAACAAGCAGCGGAAATCAGCAGTAAGCCTGTTCACGTAATACCTACCAAAACCATTCCTCAAGGGCTGGCAGCATTGATTGCCTATAATCCGGAAAGTGATTTACAGGCTAATATAGACGCTATGACAAATGCTATCAAGCAGATTAAGTCAGGGCAGGTAACGTATGCGGTCAGAGATTCACAAGTGGATAACCTCGAGATAAAAAAAGGCAATATTATGGGTATTACAGATGGTAAGATTTCTTTTGTAGGGGAAGATATTGCTGATGTTACCAAAAAATTGCTGGATAAGATGCTGGAAGACGGCGGCGAGATAGTTACCATATTCTATGGCAGCGAAGCCAGTGAGGATGATAATGAATCAATTCGGGCATACTTGGAAGAAAAGTATCCCGATGTTGATGTGGAACTGCTCTCCGGTGGCCAGCCTTTATATTATTACATTTTATCGGTGGAATAGAATACAGTGGGTAATGAACCGGAGTTTCTCCGGTTTAATTTTTTGGGTGCATTGTTTAAATGGAAGGGGGCTTGGATATTGGCTTTATCATCCGAGAACAAACTTAGCAGCGATATACAAATAATAAAGGGAATCGGCCCCAAGAAGGCAGCTTTGTTCAACAAGCTGGATGTAAACACCATCGAAGATGCTATATACTTTTTCCCCAGGGAATATGAATATCGAAGCCCAATTAATAAGGTCGCCTCTATAAAAGAAGGAATGGTGGCCTTATGCCTTAAATGGAAGGGAATTCCACAAATAACACGTAAATCAAAAGGATTAAGCATTGTTATCCGAAAGGGTTATGATGAAACAGGCATTATCGAATGCATTTGGTTTAACCAGCCATATAAGGCAAAAAGTTATAAGTATGGAACAAAGTATTATGTGTACGGCAAAGCAGTAAAACGGCCGGATGGTTATCAGATTCAAAATCCGTTTGTGGAAGAATATAATGAATTATATCATAGACAGCCCAAATATTTGCCCATATATCCATTAACCAATGGTTTGACGCAAAGAGACGTCAGGCTAGTTACAAGCGAAGCATTAAAATTACTAGAATTTGAAAATTTTTACTATGAAGTAGATAGGTACATAACCAAACGATATAATCTTATCAGCAAGGTAAACGCGCTTAGGTTTATACACTATCCTGAAGATGCAAACTCAATCAGGACTGCTAGAACGCGAATTATATTTGATGAGTTTTTGCAGATCCAGGTTGCTACACAATTTATAAAAAGCCGAATACAAAGAAATAATACAGGACATGTAATCTCCATTTCAAGAGAAACGCTGGGCTTGTTCCTTAAAGACTTGCCGTTTAAGCTGACAGGCGCCCAGGAAAGGGTCCTGAACGAAATATTAGTTGATATAAAAAGTGGAAATGTAATGAATCGGCTGGTTCAAGGCGATGTCGGTTCTGGAAAAACAGTGATTGCAGCTATTGCCATGTATTGTGTTGCTATTAATGGCTATCAGAGCGTGATGATGGCACCTACAGAGATTTTGGCTCAACAACATTTTGATTATTTGACTAAACTGTTTAATACATGTAATTCAACAAATAAAATAAACGTTGGTTTGTTAACAGGCAGTATGAAAGAATCTGAAAAGAGAAAAGTAAAATCGGCATTAAGGAGTGACAGAATTCAAATTTTAATCGGTACCCATGCTGTATTGGAAGAGAATGTGAGTTTCAGGAATTTGGGATTGGTAATTACAGATGAACAACATAGGTTTGGAGTAAGGCAAAGAATCCAGCTTAGAAGTAAGGGTAAAGCTCCCCACATGCTTGTCATGTCTGCCACACCCATTCCCAGAACGCTTACACATATAATCTATGGTGATCTGAATCTTTCTATAATCGACTCAATGCCTCCAGGAAGAATGCCTGTAAAAACTTATGTGGTACATAGCGGCTATCGAAAACGAGTTTACAATTTTGTAAAAAAACACGCTTTGCAAGGCAATCAAGCTTATATAGTATGCCCTTTAGTTGAAAAATCGGATAACATTGATATGCGATCTGCAGAATTAGTTTTTCAGGAACTTACCAAGGGTATATTAAAGGAAGTTAGTATAGGTTTGATGCATGGGAAGATGAACGCAAATGAGAAGGAAGAAGTAATGCAAGCTTTTGCTGAAGGTAAAACTCAGGTTCTTATTTCTACCACGGTTATTGAGGTAGGCATAAATGTTCCCAATGCAGTTATTATGGTTATAGAAAATGCAGAACGTTTTGGTTTGGCCCAACTACATCAATTGCGGGGAAGAGTTGGAAGAGGAGATAAGCCTTCTTACTGCATATTGATTTCTGACAGCAAAGATGATAGGGCATTTAAGCGTTTGCAAATATTATCTAACACCAATGATGGATTTGAAATAGCGCAGAAGGATCTGGGGCTTAGAGGACCGGGTGAAATATATGGATTGCGTCAACATGGCAAGCCTGATTTTCGGCTGGCTGATCCATTGAGAGATTATAATTTATATGTTATTGCAGAACAAGCAGCAAAGGAAATTGTGAAACAAGCTGAGATTGAGCCATTTAAAGAATTTATTTGTTCAATATTAGAAAAGTATGAAGATGAATTGTTTACTATAACAGCAAATTAAAAAAACTGGTGACATAAGTCACCAGCGTTGGGAGAGGAGAAATTGAAGGAAGAGCTCTATGGGGAAAATAGAAACTCTCTTTAATTTTATTGTTGACATCATGCCAAAAATTATACATCATTGCTCCTTGTTCGCTATATGCAAATATGTTAGAATGAAAAAAAGCATGAGAAATTCGTCAATATTTGGAGGAACTGACTAATAAATGCTGAGAATAATCTCAGGAGAGCATAAAGGCCGCATGATTAAGACTTTACCTGGAAGACACACGAGGCCTACAGCTGATCGGGTGAAAGAAGCTTTATTCAATATTCTTCAAACGAAACTGCATGGCAGTCTCATACTAGATTTATTCTCCGGTACTGGCAACATAGGGTTGGAAGCAATGAGCCGTGGTGCAGAAAAAGTGGTTTTTGTAGAAAAGAATCCGGCAGCATTACATATACTTCGCGAAAATTGCAGATCTTTAGAATATGCAGAATTTGTAGATATACTCCCTTTTGATGTAAAAAAAGCGCTAGAAATACTCTCTAAGCAAGGGCTTCTTTTCGATATAGTGTTTATGGATCCTCCATATGACAAAGGTCTTGAAGTTCCTACAATAAAGCATCTGGATCAAGTAAATCTTTTAAAGGAGACTGGTATAATAGCAGTGGAACATATGTCTTGCAGTGTTTTACCTAGAATTATAGGAGATTTCATAAAATATGATCTGAAAAAATACGGCAAGACCACTATAAGTTTCTACAGAAAGAGGTCCTGTAACCAATGAGAATAGCAGTATACCCTGGAAGTTTTGATCCTATAACAAACGGACATCTGGATATTATTCAAAGATCTTCTCGCTTATTTGATAAACTGATAGTTGCAGTGGTGAAAAACCCGAATAAAAAGCCTTTATTTTCCATTAAAGAACGCATGATGATGATAGAAAAGTCAATCAAGGATCTTTCCAATGTGGAAATTGACTATTTTGAAGGTTTATTAGTTGACTTTGTCTCTGTGAAAGGCGCACAAGTAATAGTAAAAGGTTTACGAGCTTTATCCGATTTTGAATACGAATTTCAAATGGCGCTGCTTAATCGTAAACTTAACACTGATATTGAAACTATATTTATGATGACAAATTATAAATATTCTTTCCTCAGTTCCAGCATGGTAAAGGAAATTGCTTCTCTGAAAGGGTCAATTGCAGATCTGGTGCCTGAAGTTATAATACAAGATATTATTAACAAATTTAGTACAAAATAGGGGGAGAAAGTGAAATATGAATATAATAAGTCTTTTAGATATTCTGGAGGATGAATTGGAAAAAGGAGCAAGTGTTCCTTTTGCATCAAAAGCTTTTATTGACCGTGAAAAATGCCTGGATATTATTAAAGATATTCGATTAAGTCTTCCTGAAGAGATTAAGCAGGCTGAATGGGTAAAAAAAGAGCAGCAGCGAATTCTCCTGGAAGCTCAGAAAGAAGCTGAGGCTATTACCAGAGAAGCCGAACAACGGATTAAAGCCCTAATTGATGAAAATGAAATCACAAAAACCGCTTATCAACAGTCACGAGAAATAGTTGAAACAGCGCAAAACAATGCTAAGGAAATTCGTTTAGGCGCCAAGGAATATGCTGACTCTATTTTAGAGGAAGTGGAAAAATACTTAATAAATCAACTAGAGATTATACGAAGCAACCGTCAGGAGTTAAATGTAAAAAAAAGATAGACAGTTAGCTGACAACTGTCTTTTTCTTTATCCCTTGCCAAACAAGGGCAAACAATGCAAAGACAGTTATAAACAATAAAGCTGCAAATACCAGTCTTATCGAGGTCAATAGGTTATCCCTCCAAGCTGCGGCGGATGCGACAAGATCGCCAGCTGAAGCCGTTGTCAAAGCTTCCGGATAGATAAAATGAGTCAGTGGAATAGAGATAATAGCTGCCAATAGTCCATGCAGAAATTTTCCAATTATGTATAAACCAATTCTAATGCCGGTTCCAGACAGAAAACTGACTGATTGGGCATGAATACACAGTCCGCTCCATCCTATGATAAAAGATACACCGGCGATTTTTGCTTGCATAGTAGCAGCTGTTTCGCTAATCAGTTTGCTTCCCTTGGTTATCTCAATTAATCCTCCTGTCAATGCGCGTATTAAGGGTTCTTCGATTGAGAACATTTTTATAGGTATGGCAGTTATAGATGCCAGCCAGTCTATAATTTTTAAACGCATCGATAAGTCTATTATAACTGAAAAAAACATAATAAAACCGCCTACGATCCATAGTACATTTACTGAATTGCGTACTGCATCACCAATTAATTGTCCAACTGGTCTGCCGTCCTTTCTGCGGGATGCATATAATGCTGAAAGCGCCTGCGAGCAGATAGTCTTACAACTCTGTCTGTCGGTTTTTTTATTTTTATGGTTACCCGAACGATAATTCTTGCTATGATAAAACCGGAATCCCAGTCCTAAAAACAGGGCAGCAGTGTAGTGGCTGATTACGATGATTAATCCTCCTATTTTGGTTCCCATCATGCCAATTGCAACGGCACCCATCATAAATAGAGGACCGGAGGTAGAAGTAAATGAAAGAATTCGCTGTGCTTCATAAACAGTAATTCTTCTTTGTTTTAAAAACGCGGCTGTCAGTCTGGCACCGGCTGGATAACCGGAAGCCATGCTCATTACCCATATAAATGAGCTGTCACCCGGACAACAAAATAGAGGTTCCATGACAGGTTTCAGCAATACAGAAAAAAAATCCACAATCCCAAGGCCTATCATAATTTCCGATGCAATAAAAAAAGGTAAAAGAGCAGGGAACACCGAATTCAAAAATAAGTCAAGACCGGACAAGGCGGATTGATATGACTCCATAGGAAAAATAATTATAACAGATACAAATAATAAAGCGGCAAAACTGGTGAGAACTACTTTCAGTTTTCTTAAGCCTGAACTTCTCATAAGAATCACCATAATTTGAAAAACATGTTTCAATAATCTAATAAATCCAATAATATATGTATTAGGAGGGGAGTAATTGTATGAAACAAAAACCGAAAATAGGATTGGCGCTAGGTGCAGGGGCCTCCAGAGGTTTTGCTCATATCGGGGTGCTGCAGGTATTAGAAGAAATTGGAATAAAGGTAGATTACATAGCAGGAAGCAGCATTGGCTCTATTGTTGGCGCATTGTATGCTGCTGGTGTATCGCCTAAAATGATGGAAGGGCTTGCTTATAATATCGATGCAAAGCTTTGTTATGATTTAGGTTTTTCCAGGAGAGGTTTTATTCAGGGAAAAAAAGTAGAAGAATTAATAAAAATGTTGACGAGAAACAGGAGCTTTGATGAATTGGACATTCCACTGGCAGTTACTGCTGTAGATTTAATCACTAACAAAAGGGTTATTATCAAGGAAGGGAAAGTCTATAAAGGCGTGCGTGCAAGCATATCCATTCCAGGAGTCTTTCAGCCTGTATATGAAGGGGACCAGGTTTTGGTAGACGGCGGAATCCTGGAGCGGGTACCGGTTAATGTAGTGAGGGAAATGGGTGCTGATATTGTTATAGGTGTAGATGTTGCCTTCAGAGGCAAACACCGCCCTCCTGAGAATTTTATAGAAACAATATTGCAAACCATTGAGGTTATGGAGTTGGAGATTATTAAATATACAATTCCTACTGAAGATATATTAATTTGTCCTGAAGTTTACCTTGACAATCCACTTTCCTTGGATGGGGTTGAGGAAATCATAGAAGAAGGCAGAAAAGCCACATGGAAAGTTAAGGATAGATTAATGGCTTTAATTGATGAATAAAATCTCTCCCCCCCTGCCTGGCAGACGGGTTATTTATTGCCAATGCATATAAATCAGTTGCTAAACAATCGTATGCAAACATTTTTTGAACATCAGCTCCATACCTGTTTATGTGTGCTGCCTTAGTAATGACTGGCACATGTGCTGTTTTTTTTAATTTTTTCAACAGCGGAAGTGCCCTGTTAGAAAAAGCAAGTATGCGTAAATAAGACGGACCGGTCTTGCGATGCATATCCTGAAAATCCGGGTCAGTCAAATTTAGTAATCCGTGTATTACAATGCGTTGGAGCCTTGTTAGAGGATATCTTTTAGTCTTTACCATAGTTAAGAATTCTTTCAAGTTGGTTGCTTTTTGCGCGTTCTCCTTAATTCTGTTTTCTAAACCTTCTTTTACGTCCACCCAAGAAGCAATTTCATCCAGCCTGCTGCGTCTAACTATTCCCAGAAATAAATCTCCCAAATGATTATTATCTACAGGGCCCATACCTTGATCAAAGAAATCGGATAAACTATTGTAGACTTTTTCAGGCAAAGCATTTCGTACCTTCATATTCATTCCGTTTTTTAGTATCTCCTTTCGGATTGAGGTTGCACTGGATATTCCCTTTTTGATTCTAGTATCTGAATATGAAGACTTAATTCTGGGTATAGTTATTGGAATTATATTGCTGTTAGTTATTTTTAATGCTTTTAGATACTCTATTGCCAGTATGGAATTGCTTCCCGATAATGCTTTCTTTATCATTTTCAGATCTAAACAGTCATAAATGCTTTTCTTACTATCTGAATATTTTATGTAATCTAGTAATGCATTGTATCGTGCTGCTGGATAGGACAGACCATTAGACAGGTAATTCCTCAGCAGCTCTTTGTATTGAATATCTTCAGCGACAAGAATATCTGCTATTTGCTTAAGAATACTCAGATTTCCAGTTTCGCTGCCAAAGCTGATATGAGTAACGAGACCTGTATTATTCAGCATTTGAATGCCGCCATAGGCAAATAATTCGGCGGTTTGGACTGCATAAACGACAGGCAGTTCCAGCACAAGATCTATACCACAGTTGACTGCAGCTTCAGCTCGGATCCATTTATCAACCATGGCAGCTTCTCCACGCTGGGTAAAGTGACCTGACATAACCGCTATTGTGTAATCAGCCTTTGTTTCTTTTTTTGACTGTAATAAATGATACAAATGACCATAATGAAAGGGGTTGTACTCGGCGATTATTCCTAAAACTCTCATTGAATGCTCCTTTAGGATACTTATTTTAAATGAAGGAATAATATTTACTATATTTTACTCTTATTTTTTTTATGGAACAAGGGTAACACTTACTTTAATTTTATCCCTTCTTTGATAGAGGAATTCAAAGATTAGTGTAGAATACATAATAATTGGTTGTTTGATTCTTAACAATGTATTATGATACATATTATACAGATAGTTGAAAGGAGTTATATAATGAGTGTACTAAAAGACATACGAGAAAGAGCAGCACAATATGACAAAACCATTGTCCTTCCGGAAGGAAATGACGACAGGATAATAGAAGCCGCTGCCATGATTACAAAGGAAGGTATTGCAAAAATTATATTGCTTGGAAATGCGGAAGAAATAGCAAAGAAAGCCGAAGCTAATAACTGGGACTTAAGCGGTGTACAAATTATTGACCATTTAAAATCCGAGAAAATGGAGTGTTATGTTGAAGAATTTGCAGAGTTAAGAAAAAATAAAGGTATGACAATAGATAAAGCCAGAGAAATTATGAAAAATCCTCTCTATTTTGGTACAATGATGGTAAAATTAGGTGATGCAGACGGTTTGACAGCAGGAGCGGCAAATGCCACTGGAGATGTACTGCGTCCCGCTTTTCAGATTATAAAAACAGCACCCGGCATCCCTGTTGTATCCAGCTGCTTTATCATGGAAATGCCAAATGCAAAATACGGAGCAAACGGTGTTTTCCTATTTGGAGATTGTGGTGTAAATCCAGACCCTGATGCTGAACAGTTAGGCGCAATAGCTGTTTCAACAGCAATAACCATGAAAAAAGTTGTAGGTCAAGAGCCGGTAGTTGCATTATTGTCATTCTCAACAAAAGGAAGCGCAGAACATCCCCGAGTAGACAAAGTTCGTGAAGCAACCAAAATTGCACAGAAAATGGCTCCTCAATTTTTAATTGACGGAGAACTGCAAGCGGATGCTGCATTGGTGGAGCATGTCGCAAAAAGCAAAGCTCCTGGCAGCAAGGTTGCTGGAAAGGCTAATGTGTTAATCTTCCCTGATTTGGATTCAGGAAACATTGGATATAAGCTTACTCAGCGTCTTGCTGGGGCTGAAGCAGTCGGGCCGATTTGCCAAGGATTGGCGAAGCCGGTTAATGACTTATCTAGAGGCTGCAATGCAACAGATGTAATGAATGTGGTCGCTGTTACCGTTCTGCAGTCAGTACTATAGGGGGTGGAATAAATGAAAGTATTAGTTATCAATGCAGGAAGCTCATCTTTAAAGTATCAGCTGATAAATACAGAAGATGAAAGTGTTCTGGCACGGGGAAATGCTGAACGTATTGGTATTCCAGGTTCTTGTCTTAAACATGAACCTGCCGGAAAAGACCGTATAGAATTAAAGGCAGAATTCAAAGATCATACCGATGCCATTAAAATGGTGATGGATGCGTTGCTTCATCCAGAATATGGCGTAATTAAAGATATGAGTGAAATTGGTGCAGTTGGACATCGTGTTGTGCATGGTGGTGAGAAATTCTCAGAATCCGTATTGATAGACGATGAGGTAATGGGAGCCATTAAGGAAAATATAGAACTGGCTCCCCTCCATAATCCAGCAAATATCATGGGCATAGAGGCTTGCCGTAAGATTATGCCGGATGTTCCGAATACCGCTGTTTTTGATACGGCATTTCATCAAACAATGCCCAAAAAAGCATTTTTGTATGCTGTACCATATGAAGCATATGAAAAATATGGTGTTAGGCGGTATGGATTTCATGGCACGTCACACAAGTATGTAGCTTTGCGTGCAGCCCAAATATTGAATAGACCTATTGAATCTTTGAAAATAATTACCTGTCACTTAGGAAATGGCTCCAGCATAACGGCAGTAAAACACGGTAAATCTATAGACACCAGTATGGGATTCACTCCTTTGGAAGGCTTACCCATGGGAACCAGATCCGGAAATATTGATCCGGCTATAATAAGCTATATGATGGAAAAGGAGAATTTAACCAGCGAAGAAGTAAATAGAATTCTTAACAAACAGTCAGGTGTCCTAGGCTTGTCAGGTGTCAGCAGTGACTTCCGTGATCTGTTTAAAGCAGCAGCAGAAGGTGTGGAACGAGCTAAAATTGCACTTGATGTATTTGTTTATCAAGTCGAGAAATTCATCGGCGCATATACTGTTGCAATGGGCGGTGTAGATTGCATAGTGTTTACTGCAGGCATTGGAGAGAATACTCCTGAAATTAGAAAAGGAGCCTGCTCTAATCTTGGATTCATGGGTATAAAAATAGACGATGAAAAAAACAACAATATCCCCGGCAAATATAAAGAAGGGATCATAAGCACAGATGATTCAAAAGCAGATGTATTAGTAATTCCAACCAATGAAGAGTTAATGATTGTTCGGGAAACCATGGAACTGTTAGAAAAGAATTAATGATTTTACGGTATGTTGCTTGACAAACCTTTTTGTGAAACCTATAATAAATTATCGTAAGTCTATGGGGTGAAATTGTTGAAAATTAATGTCGAAGATATCCTGAAGGAAACAGGAGCCAGTAAGGGCTTTTGTGTTGACATTACCCTTAAGGATATCAATTGGCAGGGCGAGCCTCTTCAGTTCAGGACACCTATAAAGGTTGAAGGTAATATCACTAATACGGGTAACATACTTTTACTAAATGTTGCTATTCGGGGTTCCGTCACCTTACAATGTGTCCTATGCCTGGAGCAGTATGAGCATAACCTTGATTTTTCATTTGAAGCAAGGTTGGCCAGAGCTTCATCCGATATAAGCAATATGGATGTTGATGCTTTCTCATTAGAGGGAAATGAGTTTAACCTGCTTGACATAATTTGGGAATTTCTTTTACTAGAAATACCGATTAGAAAAACGTGTCAAGAAAATTGCAAGGGCATATGTCCCGAATGTGGAACGAATTTGAATAAACAGACTTGTAAATGCAAAAATTCTGTGGAGGATGATCCTGATCTTACCTTGGATGAACGGTTACAGCTATTGAAGGATCATTTTTCCAAACAGGGCAAGGAGGTGTAGAGAAATGGCTGTGCCCAAAAAGAAAACTTCCAGAGCAAGAAGAGACAAAAGAAGGGCAAATTGGAAACTGACGGCGCCCAGTATTGTAGAATGTCCACAATGTGGAGAAGCTAAGCTAAGTCATCGTGTATGCAAAAAGTGCGGATACTATAACAAAAAGCAAGTTATAGAGGTGGCTGAGTAAATCTTGTTATTATTGAGAGCATCCTTTCAGGGTGCTCTTTTAGTTTTAGGTAAATAAAAAGAATAATATTTTAATTTTACTCTTGCATTTCATATTTAACTCTTATATACTAGCTTTAGCATCAGGTACTAATAACAGATAATAGACTAAACCTATACTTGAGGTGAAAAAATGGCACGAAATACCATGCCCAAAAAAGAACGGCAGCAGGCTTTAGTGGATATTATCAATAAAGATCCTTTTATTACTGATGAGGAACTCAGTGAAACATTTAATGTTAGCATTCAGACTATCCGCTTGGACCGACTTGAGCTGGGCATTCCAGAGCTTCGGGAAAGGATAAGATCTGTCGCATCTGAAAATCAAAAAAAGCTAAGAAGCTTAGATGCTAAAGAGGTCATAGGAGAAATTGTTGATTTGGAACTCGGGGTCAGCGGTATTTCTATTTTGGAGACAACCGAGGATATGGTATTTGAACGTACCCAGATAGTACGAGGCCATTATATTTTTGCCCAGGCTGAATCATTGGCCATAGCTGTAATAGATGCAAAGGTTGCCCTGACGGGTGTTGCCAACATTAAATATAAAACTCCGATTTTTGCTGGTGATAAGTTGGTAGCCAAAGCTAAGGTGATGCGAACCAGAGGGAATAAATATTTTGTATGGGTTTTTACTAAAGTTCGTCAACAGGAAGCATTTCGAGGTAAATTCATTTTAGTGACTATAGGCGAGGATAGGAGGTAAAGCAGTGAAAGTAATTGTAGATGGCATGGGTGGAGATTTCGCTCCCAGAGAAATCGTAAAAGGAAGCCTGACGGCAGCTCGGGAATACGGCATAAAAATTGTAATTACTGGAGACAGCGTCAGATTAAACGAAGAACTGGGTAAGTTAAACGCACCCAAAGATATTTTTGAAATAATACATACATCTGAAGTAATAACCATGGAAGACAGCCCAGTAAAAGCTATTAGAAGCAAAAAGGACAGCTCAATGGTAAAGGGATTGGAAATGGTGCGCGGAAATGCTGACACTGTGTTGGTATCAGCTGGAAGCACAGGTGCCTTGTTGGCAGGCGGATTGCTAAAAGTAGGCCGTATTAAAGGAATTGATCGCCCTGCGCTTACTTCACTGCTTCCTTTTAGAAAAAAAAGCACCCTTTTATTGGATATGGGTGCCAATACGGAATGCAAACCTGTAAATTTGGCTCAATTTGCTTTGATGGGTACAATTTATATGGAAAATGTATTAGGAAGAAAGAATCCCACTGTGGGATTATTGAACATCGGCACAGAAGAAACCAAGGGAACCGAATTATATAAAAATGCATATCAAATGATTAGCAAACTTAAAAATATCAATTTTGTTGGAAACATAGAAGCCAGGGATGTGCCGGAAGGTGCAGTTGATATACTGGTATGCGATGGGTTTACAGGCAATATTGTATTGAAATATACTGAAGGTTTGGCTTCCAGTTTGTTTGCTATGCTCAAAGATGCTATGACTCAAAATGCTGTAAGCAAGCTTGCAGCTTTAGCTTTAAAGCCCAGCCTGAAACAATTTAAAAAGAAAATGGATTATACAGAAATTGGCGGAGCGCCGCTTTTGGGCATCAACGGAGGAATAATTAAAGCACATGGCAGTTCTAATGCAACTGCAATAAAAAATGCTATACGCCAGGGCATAGCTTATATGGAAAATGGAGTATTGGAACGTATCCGATCAGCGGTTGAATCAGCTGGGGAGGACATAAGATGAAATCAGATTTGTTTTCTGCCGGAATAATTGGCGTAGGTTCATATGTTCCGGGAAACATAATCACCAATAAAGATTTGGAAAGAATCGTCGATACAACTGATGAATGGATTTTGAATCGAACAGGAATACGAGAAAGACGAATTGCTGACGACAATCAGGCTGCTTCTGACCTGGGTACCATAGCCGCAAACAAAGCTCTTAAGAATGCCGGTTTGACTCCAAACGACATTGATCTTATAATTGTTGCTACTATTACTCCTGATATGAATTTCCCATCCACCGCATGTATTATTCAGCATAACTTAGGCGCTGTGAAAGCAGCTGCGTTTGATTTGGAAGCAGCTTGTTCCGGATTTCTTTATGCACTAAACGTTGCCAGCCAGTTTATCATGAATGGCTCTTATGAAAACATTCTGGTAATCGGTACTGAATGTATGAGCCGTATAACTAATTGGAAAGACAGAAAAACTTGTATACTGTTTGGAGACGGCGCTGGAGCAGTTGTACTAAGTAAAGTAGAAAAAGGGTATGGATTTCTGTCCCAATATATGGGCGCTGACGGCAGCGGCAAAAATTTTCTCAAAATTTCGGCTGGAGGTTCCAGACTGCCTGCTTCCATATCCACTATTGAACAGAATCTTCATTATATTTACATGGACGGTAGTGAAGTGTTTAAATTTGCTGTAAGAATAATGGCTGATGCTGCAAAAGAAGCGATAATTCGAGCGAATATTGAAAAAGAAGATATTGATTTTCTTATTCCACATCAGGCGAACAAAAGAATTATAGAAGGAGCTGCAAAGCGGCTTGAATTAAATATGAGTAAAATAATTACTAATTTAGACCGCTATGGCAATATGTCAGCAGCTTCAATTCCAGTAGCCTTGGACGAAGTACTGGCAAAAGGAATGATAAAAAAGGGTGATATAATCTGCATGGTTGGTTTTGGTGCAGGTTTAACTTGGGCTTCCAATATCATAAGATGGGCTGTAGATTAATACTAGATTAAACTGAAAGGCAGGATAGCCTATGAAAGTTGCATTTATTTTCCCTGGCCAAGGGGCTCAATATGTTGGAATGGGCAAGGACTTATATTCTCATTTTGATATCATAAGAAAATTTTTCGATAAAACCAATCAGATTCTAAAAGAAGAATTTGTTGATTTAATTTTTTATGGCGATGAAGAGGATATAAAGAAAACAGAGAATACACAGCCTGGCATTCTGATGGTGAGTACAGCAATATCAGAACTATTAAAAAACGAGGGCATATATCCGGTTATAACTGCAGGGCTTAGTCTTGGGGAATACAGTGCTTTGGTGGCAGCCAAATCCATAAGCTATGAGGATGCCATTCCGTTGGTACGAAAAAGAGGCATTTTGATGAATGAAGCTTATCCACCAGGTAAAGGTACTATGGCTGCAGTTCTTGGTTTGGAAGCAGAAAAACTATTGACTTGCTGTAAAAAAGCAGCTGAATACGGTGTTGTAACCATAGCAAACTATAATTGTCCAGGCCAGCTGGTAATATCAGGGCAGGTTGAAGCTGTGGAAGCTGCTTCACAATTGGCGAAGGAAGCTGGAGCGAAACGAGTGATTCCCCTGCAGGTAAGCGGGCCCTTTCATACTTCACTGCTTCAGCCGGCGGGAGAAGCATTGTATGAAGAATTAAAGAAAGTCTCTATAAAAGAGCCTGAGATTCCGGTTATTTCTAATGTAACAGCCAAACCAGCCGGAAGCTGCGAGGAGATTCGCGAGTTATTGGCACTCCAGGTTAGTCATCCTGTCCTTTTAGAAAATTCTATTCGGTATATGCTCTCTCAGGGTGTAGATACATTTATAGAAGTTGGCCCAGGTAAAGCATTGACAGGATTTGTTCAAAGGATCGATAAAAAAGTATCGGTATATAACATAAATAATGTGGCTTCTTTGGAATTCGTATTAAACTTGCTTTTACTTTAACTGGAGGGTAGAACATGAATTTAATTGGCAAGGTTGCTTTGATTACTGGCGCTTCCAGGGGCATAGGCAGAGCCTGCGCGTTAAAACTGGCAAAGTTGGGGGCCGATATAGCGATAAATTGCTCTAAAAACAAAGCACTGGCTGAAGAAGCAGCAAATGAAATCAAAAATATAGGTAGAAAAGCAATTGTTATCCAAGCTGATGTTTCAAAACAAAAAGAGGTAGAATTAATGGTGGAGACCACCATAAAGCAATTGGGCAGTTTAGATATTTTAATTAATAATGCAGGAATAACAAGAGATTCTCTCCTGTTACGCATGAAAGAAGATGATTGGATCAAGGTGTTGGAGACAAATCTAAATAGTGTTTTTTTCACGACCAAGGCTGCAAGTAAATACATGATAAGGAAACGCCAGGGCAGAATTATAAATATATCTTCAATCATTGGCATTGCAGGGAATATTGGACAGGCAAATTATGCTGCTTCTAAGGCGGGGATAATTGGTTTTTCCAAGTCGGTTGCTAAGGAGCTGGCTTCCAGAAATGTTTTGGTTAATGTTATTGCTCCAGGCTTTATTGAAACAGATATGACTGATGCTCTCAACAAGCAGCAAAAGGAAATTATCTTGTCGTCTATTCCTTTGAAAAGATATGGCAAACCGGAGGATGTCGCCAATCTGGCTGCTTTCCTTTCCTCCGAAGAAAGTTCTTATCTGACCGGCCAGGTTATATTTGTTGACGGCGGTATGAATATGTAATAATATGTTAACGTGTTGCATATTATAAGCAAAATTATAGTACATAAGGGAGGTGAAAATATGTTTGAAAAAGTCAGAGATATTATTGCTGAACAGCTGGGTATTGAGGCAAGTGAAATAACCCCTGAATCAACGTTTGTTGATGATTTGGGTGCTGACTCATTGGATATTGTTGAACTTATAATGGCTTTTGAAGAGGAATTTAATATGGAAATTCCCGATGAAGAAGCAGAAAAAATATCCAAAGTCGGAGATGTAGTCGAGTATCTTAAATCGCATTCTTAATAATTCATTCGATCGGATTCCCTTGAAGGGAATCCGATCCATCATCCTAATGCAATAATAATGTTCATATCTTTATTATTCATTCATCCTAATGAATTCCTTTCACTCCTTTCTACAGTCAGGAGGTTTTAAACATGAAACACAGAGTGGTTGTAACTGGAATAGGTGCAATAACCCCTCTAGGCAACAATGTGGATACATTTTGGGAGAATATTAAAAAAGGAAAAAATGGAATTAAGAAAATTTCTCGCTTTGATGTAGAAATCTTTGAAACTAGAATTGCAGCACAGGTAGAGAATTTCATACCTGAAAACTTCATGGATAAAAAAGAAGCAAAGCGAATGGACCGATATACTCAATTTGCAGTAGCAGCTGCCCATATGGCTGTTGAACAAGCAGAATTGAATCTAAATAAGGTAGATGCAGAGCGCTTTGGGGTAATCCTGGGCACAGGCATAGGTGGAATCGAAACTTTAGAAAACCAAGCCAATGTTTTGAAAAACAAGGGACCAAAACGTGTAAGTCCTTTTTTTGTACCTATGATGATAGCTAATATGGCTGCAGGACACATTTCGATCATATTTGGTGCAAAAGGAATTAATACAACTGTTGTGACAGCCTGTGCCTCCGCTACAAATGCAATTGGAGAAGCTTTTAGGACAATTCGGGATGGATATGCTGATGCAATCATTACCGGCGGCAGTGAAGCTCCCATCACCTCACTAGCATTGGCGGGTTTCTGCTCCATGAAAGCCCTTTCAGCTAATAATGATCCGGAAACAGCCTGCAGACCTTTTGATTTAAATCGTGATGGATTTGTTATGGGAGAAGGGGCAGGAATTCTATTACTTGAAAGTTATGAACATGCGGTGAGACGGGGGGCTAAGATTCTAGCAGAAATTGCAGGGTATGGATCTACATCCGACTCTTATCATATTACAGCACCAGCGCCGGAAGGGGAAGGAGCAGCACGATCGATGAGGGAAGCACTTAGAGACAGCGATATTGCTGCCGATGAAGTGGATTATATTAACGCACATGGCACTTCAACTCCATATAATGATAAATTTGAAACTGCGGCCATAAAGTCAGTTTTTGGTGATCATGCAAAAAAACTTGCTGTCAGCTCTACCAAATCCATGACTGGACACTTGCTTGGTGCGGCAGGAGGAATTGAAGCCATTGTCTTGATAAAAGCCATTGAGGATCAATTCCTGCCTCCAACTATAAATTACGTAACACCAGATCCCGATTGTGATTTGGATTATGTGCCAAATAAAGGACGAAAGGGAAAGGTCGAAATCGCAATGTCCAATTCATTTGGCTTTGGTGGTCAAAACGCTTGTATAATAATGAAAAAGTTTTTTGACTAGTAATAGTTTTAATATTGTTTTATTCTAATTGCATCCGGGAAGGACGGTGCCTATGGTTTAATAAGGCATCGTCCTTTTTGGTAAAATAATTCAACAATAAGATGAATTTAAACTCTATTATTAAATGTAATTGATAAAAAAAGGGATAATGTATATAATTACACTAGTGTAAAAGCGGTTATAAGGAAGAAGTTGAATATGAATAATTCTGTACAACTTAATGAACTGTTTGATATATTAGCCTACGAATTCAAAGATATCCATCTTATTATTACAGCATTAACCCACAGTTCCTACGCTAATGAAGCCGGCGGGAAGATACCATATAATGAACGCCTTGAATTCTTGGGCGATTCAGTGCTGGGATTAGTTATAAGTGATTATTTATACAAAACCTATTCGGATCTGTCGGAAGGAGAACTTAGCAAAATACGTGCTGGTGTGGTATCGGAGTATTCACTGGCGCAAAGAGCCAGAGAAATAGGCCTCGGATCTTATCTCAGGCTTGGCAAAGGTGAAGATAATTTTGGAGGCAGGGACAGATCTTCGGTGCTTGCTGATGCTATGGAGGCAGTAATTGGAGCTGTATATTTGGATGGCGGTTTGGATGCTGCCAAAACTTATGTATTAAACCAGTTGAGAAGTATTATAGTCTCTCAGTTAGCCGGAAAAGGCCATCAGGACTATAAGACCCGGCTTCAGGAATTGCTGCAAAGTCGTTCATCTCTTGAAATCACTTATCGAATCGTCAGGGAAGAGGGGCCTGATCATGACAAGTGGTTTACTGCGGAAGTATACCATGGCGGGGCAACAATAGGCAGGGGGCAGGGCAAAAGCAAAAAAGAAGCCGAGCAACAGGCTGCATGCCAAGCTCTCAGTAAATTAAATAAAAAATAGACATATAGTACAATTTATGATGCTTAAGATGAGGTGTTGAAATATTGCTTTTAAAGAAGTTGGACATATATGGTTTTAAATCATTTGCAGATAGAATTAGTATGAAGTTTGATAAGGGCATTACCGCCATTGTCGGACCTAATGGCTGCGGTAAAAGCAATGTTGCTGATGCAGTACGGTGGGTTCTTGGTGAGCAAAGTGCAAAATCATTACGTGGTAGTAAGATGGAAGATGTTATATTCTCTGGGACCCAACTCAGAAAATCTTTGGGCTTTGCAGAAGTGTCCCTGACTCTGGATAATAGCGATGGAGCACTGCCGGTAGATTTTTCCGAAGTAACCATAACCCGTAGAATGTTTCGGTCCGGAGAGAGTGAATACTTTATTAATAAAACACCCTGCAGGCTGAAAGATATTATTGAGTTATTTATGGATACAGGAGTTGGTAAAGAGGGCTACTCAATTATCGGGCAAGGCAGAATTGACGAAATTTTAAGCACCCGTTCTGAAGATAGAAGATATATCTTTGAAGAAGCGGCTGGAATAGTTAAATATAAAGCCCGCCGAGACGAAGCAGAAAAAAAACTTGAGAAAACCAAGCAGAATCTTATGCGGGCAGAAGATATTCTTTCTGAATTGGAGCAACAGCTAAGTCCATTGGAAGAACAGGCCAAAAATGCTAGGAAGTACTTAAAACTGAAAGAAAAGTTAAAATTTTATGAAATTAATAAATTTCTACACCAATATTCCAGTCATACTCAAAAAATTCATGAGTTGAAGGAACAAATAAAAAAATTGAAAGAAGATATAGACTTTCGGAAAGCTAGATTATCGGAAATAGAAAAGCAAAAACAAAATTTGTCTCAAAGCTTAAATCTTTTACATCAGGAAATAGATGAAACAAAAAGGCAATGCTATGATCTTACTAATTCTTCAGAAAAACTAAAAGGAGAACAAAAGCTAAATTTAGAACGCATACAACAATATGAACGGGAAAATAACAGGCTTAAAGAGGAAATCCAAAGAAGGCAGGAGGAAATGCAGCAAGCCGAGGAGCAAATTACATTTTTAAACGCTGCTGTTGAAAAACGAAGGAAAGAGTTTGAAAAATTACATTTAAAAGCAGATTTCATAACCAATAAATTAGAGGAAGCAAATAAAAAAATAGACAGCTTCCAACATCTTATAGACGAAACAAAAGGAGATATTATTCAGATACTAAATAAAATATCTGATTGTAAGAACCAATTAACTCGATATCAAACTATTGAAAGCAGCCTTAAAGATCGTTTAAAAAATATAGAAGAACTGATAGCAAACAAAAAAAATGCACAGGATGAACTAGGAAAAAGGCTTAAAAGTTTACATAATAGTATTATGTTAACTAAATTGAATTTTGATGAACTAACAGAAAGAAGATTGCATATAGAACAAAAAATCAACAGTGGAAAAAAAGAGTTGCGTTCAATCGAAGAACAACTTAATAAAGAAAGGCAAATTCTTGAGGGAAGAAGTTCCCGTTTGAAACTTCTTGAAGATATGAGGAGAGGATACGAGGGTTTTAATAAAACGGTTAAAGAGATTATGACAGCTTGTCAATCTAATCCAACTATGTCCCGGAAAGTATGTGGAGTTGTTGCATCATTAATTCATGTGCCTAAGGATTATGAAGTAGCAATAGAGACCGTATTAGGTAGCAGTCTACAATATATTGTTACTGAAGATGAGGAAGATGCTAAGTATCTTATAAATTTTCTCAGGGAGAACAATTATGGCCGTACAACTTTTCTTCCTATATCATCTGTACAATGCAGAAGACTAAATTCTAAAGAACGAAACGTTTTGGCTGAGAAAGGCTGTTTGGGTATTGCTTCTGAACTGGTGGAATGTGATCCTAAATATAAGAATATAATAGATCATTTATTGGGACGCGTAGTAATTGCTGAAGAATTAGATTCTGCTATATCAATAGCCAAGCTTTTTTCATATTCATTTAAAATCGTAACTATAAAAGGTGATATAATTAATCCCGGCGGTTCAATTACTGGTGGAAGCAATAGTATTAGAAGCATCAGCATCTTGAGGCGTAAAAGAGAAATTGCTGAGTTACGCAAGGAAATTATCAACAGAAAAAAGATTATAAATGAACTAGAAAAACAATATGGGAAACTTAAAGAAGAATATAATGATAATAAAGCATTCCTGGAAAACCTTGATACCAACATACACAAAACTGAAATGCAGCTTTCCAGCGAAGAAGAAAACTTGAATAGATTATTATTGCAACAGGCAGATGCAGAAAGTGAAATCATAGTACTGGAAAATGAGAAAAAGGAAATATATCAAAATTTAAAAGAGTTAAAGAATTCTATTCTCGAAGCTAAGACCAGGTTAGATAATCTGGAAATCAAGAATAGATTTATAAATGAGGAAACTAAAGAATTTGAGAGCCGTTTGAAAGAGAAGTTAAATGAAAGAGATAAAATCATCAAAGAACAAACCGACTTACGGGTACAATTAGTCACCTTGCAGCAAGAAGTGCGCAATTTAAAAGAACAAGTGGGCCATATTAAGAAAAAACTTGTTCACTTATATGAAAGTATAGAAATCAGAAGAAAGCAAATACGGGATAATAATGATAAAATAACTTCAATCCAGTCTAGTATTGAAAATAATAAAGCTAAAATAAGTAATATGGAAAAAGAAGTTACACAATTAAAGGCTTCCATTGAGAACATGGAGAATAAGCGCAGTAAGGATGAAATAAGGCTAAGTGAAGTTGAGCAGGAACTTAAGGACATAAATAAGATTATTCAAGATATCACTGACAATAAACATCGTGTAGACATTCAATGTTCACGATATGAAGTGGAATTAGAGAATATTCAAAATAACATATGGGAAGAGTACGAAGTTACCTGGAAAACGGCATCTGATTATAGAGATGAAAAACTTACTCTTTCAACAATTAATAAGCAGATCCAATTACTAAAAAGTGAAATAGATAAAATGGGCGATATCAATGTGAGTGCCATAGAAGAATTTAAAAGAGTTAATGAAAGATATCAGTTTATGATAGAACAAAAGAATGATTTGATTACCGCTGGTAAAAACCTTCGCAATGTTATTTCTGAAATTACAACAACAATGGAAAAGCAGTTTAGAGAGGAATTTGCTGTTATAAACGAATATTTTGGTGAAAGCTTCAGAAAACTTTTCGGAGGAGGACAAGCTAAGCTTGTATTGGAAGATCCGAATGATGTATTAAATTGCGGAATTGAAATTATAGCACAGCCGCCAGGAAAAAAACTGCAAAATCTTTTATTGCTGTCGGGAGGAGAACGGGCTATAACAGCTATTGCTATATTGTTTGCAATTCTCAGACACAAACCTACACCATTTTGTGTGCTGGACGAGATTGATGCAGCCTTGGACGATAGCAATGTTTATCAGTTTGGAAAATATATAAGAGAATTTTCCAATGAAACCCAGTTTGTTATTATTACTCACAGAAAAGGCACTATGGAAGTCAGTGATGTATTATACGGAATAGCAATGGAAGAAAAAGGTGTATCAAAACTCATTTCAGTTAAATTTGATGAAATGGTCAGCTGAAAGAAGGAACTAATGTTATAGGAGGTAAAATATATAAATGCAACATAATAAAAAAGGATTTTTTTCCAGGCTTAAAGATGGTTTAACCAAAACCAGAAGTAATATTACAAGCAGAATAGATGAATTGGTAAAATACTATAGCCAAATAGATGATGAGTTTTTCGAGGAATTAGAAGAAACTCTTATAATGGCTGATGTCGGTTTACAAACAACAGAAGATATAATAAGAAATATACGTCAGCAAGTTAAGAGCGAAAAAATCGGTGATACTTTAAGAATTAAATCATTGTTGAAAGAACAGATAGTTAGTATATTGGAAACGGATAGTCGTAAGCTAACGATTACCAGACCAACAATTATATTGGTAGTAGGAGTTAACGGAGTAGGCAAAACCACAACAATAGGAAAACTGGCCAGCAAATATCGAAAGGAAGGCAAAACAGTTATGCTGGCTGCGGCAGATACTTTTAGAGCGGCTGCAGGAGAACAATTGGAAATATGGAGCAAACGGGCAGGCGTACCCATAATATTACATGGTGAAGGTGCAGATCCTGCAGCAGTTGTTTATGATGCAATACAGTCAGCCAAGGCTAAAAATATTGATGTTTTGCTATGTGATACGGCGGGTAGGCTTCATAATAAAAAGAATTTAATGAATGAATTGGGAAAGATTAATCGAATTATAGACAGGGAGTATCCTGAAGCCCAGAAGGAAGTATTGCTGGTAATAGACGCTACAACTGGGCAGAATGCAATTACACAGGCTTCTTTATTCAAAGAAGCAGTAGGCATTACAGGCATTGTATTAACCAAGCTGGATGGTACTGCCAAAGGCGGAGTTATATTGGCAGTTAAAGCTCAGTTAGGCATTCCTATTTATTATATAGGTGTAGGAGAACATATTGAAGATTTGCAGGATTTTAATGCCAGGAATTTTGCTGAGGCCTTGTTTGATGATTAATATAGTTAATTATTTGTCACCTCGTCAATTAAAAATACTTGACGGGGGTTTTTTTTTAATTTATAATGTTCAAGTGTTAAGTAAAAAAACTTGACGTCTTTATTTAAGTACTGGAGAACGATGTGAAGTTCAATGGAAAAATTTGAAAAAATGGCTTTGCTTTTGGATATGTATGGAGAGTTGCTTACTCAAAAGCAAAGAAACGTAATGGATCAATACTATAATTTCGATTTGTCATTGCAAGAAATTGCAGAAAATGTTGGCATCAGCAAGCAGGGAGTTCATGATCTGATCAGGCGAGCTGAAAACTTATTATTAAGAACCGAGAATAAATTAGGCTTTCTGAAGCGGTTGTTGAGAATTCAGGCCGAACTGAAAACAATCAAATGCATGCTGGAACTCTACAACCAAGAGAGCATACACCAAGCTGATCAGAAATGTATTAATATTGGGCAATCGCACGATAAGCTTTTGGCCTGCCTGGATAAGCTTGATAATCTCATTAATATCTGTATGGGAGGTTAATGGATTGGCATTTGAGAGTTTGACGGATAAACTTCAGTCTGCATTTAAAAAGCTGACAGGCAAGGGCAAACTAAGCGAAAAAGATGTAAAAGAAGCCATGCGAGAGGTTAAATTAGCTTTACTTGAAGCAGACGTGAACTTTATTGTTGTAAAAGATTTAATAAAAAAGATAAGCGAACGTGCTGTGGGATCGGAAATTATGGAAAGCCTGACTCCGGGCCAGCAAGTAATTAAGATTGTTAATGAGGAATTAACCACTCTTATGGGAGGCTCCCACAGTAAAATTACTATGGCATCTAAGTCCCCAACTATCATAATGTTGATTGGATTGCAGGGTTCAGGAAAAACAACTCAAGCTGGAAAACTGGCTTATTTTTTTAGAAAACAGGGTAAAAACCCATTGTTGGCCGCATGTGATGTATACCGCCCGGCAGCAATCAAGCAGTTGCAAATAGTTGGTGAGAAAGTTAATACTCCAGTATTTGAGAAGGGACAGGGAGATCCTGTAGACATTGCAAGAGAAGCCATAGAGTATGCCAAAGAAAACCATAATGATATGGTTTTGATTGATACAGCTGGCCGACTGCACATTGATGAAGAGCTGATGAGTGAGCTTAAATCCATTAAATCTGAAATTAAGCCGCACGAAATTTTATTGGTAGTCGATGCCATGACAGGTCAAGATGCTGTCAACGTAGCAAAATCTTTTAACGAACAGCTTGGCATTGATGGATTGATCCTGACCAAGCTGGATGGCGACACACGCGGCGGTGCTGCACTTTCTGCCAAAGCGGTTACAGGTAAGCCCATAAAATTTATCGGTATTGGCGAAAAATTAGATGATTTGGAAGTATTTCATCCGGATCGAATGGCCAGCCGAATTCTTGGTATGGGAGATATACTAACTATAATCGAAAGAGCCCAGGCCAGCCTTGATTTAAAAAAAGCACAGGAGATGGAAAAAAAGCTTCGTACCCAGACTTTTACTCTGGATGATTATTTAGAACAGTTAGAGCAAGTAAAGAATATGGGCTCCATGCAGGAAATACTTTCCATGATACCGGGCATAAACGCTGCAAAACTGCGGGGATTGCAGTTGGATGAAAAACAGATACCAAGAACACAGGCGATTATTCAGTCCATGACACCACAGGAACGAAATAATCCGTCGATTATTAATGCCAGCCGTAGAAAAAGAATAGCTGCTGGCAGTGGTACTAGAATACAGGATGTTAATCAGTTACTAAAATCCTATGAGGATTTAAAACGCATGATGAAACAGATGTCGAGCATGACCAAGAGCAAAGGGAAAAAAGGAAAATTCAGATTTCCGTTTATGTGATACTGTTTAAAGCCAGCAACTGATTTTGTCAGTTTGCATAAAAAAATATTTATACAGTGAGGTGAGAATATGGTAAAAATCAGATTAAAGAGAATGGGAGCTAAGAAGAATCCATTTTATCGCCTGGTTGTGGCTGATTCCCGATATCCCAGAGATGGGAGATTTCTGGAGGAAATTGGTTATTATAATCCTACCACCAACCCGGCAGAAATAAAAATTGATGTTGAAAAAGCAAAGGATTGGCTTAGGAAAGGTGCACAGCCTACCGATACAGTCAGGGTTCTTCTTAAGAAGAACGGCATATTATAGGAGGCAGAGCTATGGTTGAATTGGTGGAATATATCGCCAAATCCTTGGTCGATAATCCAGACAAGGTCAATGTAAGCAAGAAAGAAGAAGACAATGCCATAATAATAGAATTAAGAGTAGCTCCTGACGATATGGGAAAAGTTATTGGCAAGCAAGGCCGCATAGCTAAAGCTATTCGGACTGTTATTAAGGCGGCATCTTTTAAAGAAAATAAGAGGGTAACATTGGAAATAATTTAAGGTGAAAAAACCAATGCAAGAATATCTGTCTGTTGGTATTGTTCTAAAACCTCATGGCCTACGAGGAGAAGTAAAGGTTAAGCCTTTGACAGATGATGAAAGACGTTATGATTGTCTGAACTGTGTTTATGTTAAAAATGATGAGTTCAAAGAGCTTAGCATTATATCCAGACGTTATAACAAAGGTTTTGTTTATTTAAGATTTAAGGGCTTAGAAACCATAGATTCGGTGACGAATTTAAGAAACAAATATCTCTGGATACCTCGACATATGGCTCGTAAGCTGCCTGCAGATACTTACTTTATAGCCGACTTGCTTGGTTGCCGGGTAGAGACTTTGTCAGGTGAATACTTAGGTGAAATCGCAGACGTACAGGAAACCGGAAGCAATGATGTATATATAGTGCATGGAGGTCCTAAAGGGGAAATATTGATCCCTGCACTTAAGAAAGTGGTTGTCGAGGTAGACATAAAAAATAAACTTGTGCGGGTGGACCTGACAGATATGGAGGGATTACTGCCCGATGAGAATTGATATACTCACACTTTTTCCCGAGATGTTTGAAAGTTTTCTAACAACCAGTATATTAGGACGTGCTGTTGAAAAGGGTTTGGTTTCTATAAAAGTCCATAATATACGTGATTTTGCTGATAATAAGCATAAGCAGGCTGATGATTATCCGTATGGCGGAGGTGCCGGCATGGTATTGATGCCTCAGCCATTGTCTGATTGCATAAAACATGTGCTTTCCCAATATCGGGAAAAGACATATGAGAAAAAAACAAAAATTATTTACCTTTCTCCGCAAGGCCAGGTGCTCAGCCAACAAATGGCAAGAGAGCTGTCTAAAGAGCCTTCTTTGATTCTGATATGCGGGCATTATGAAGGGATTGACCAACGAATTATTGACAGATATGTAGATATGGAAGTTTCTATCGGTGATTATGTACTTACAGGCGGGGAAATCCCTGCTATGGTGCTAATTGATTGTGTTACCCGCTTAATTCCTGGAGTATTAGGCAGCCAAGAATCCATATTGGAAGAATCACATACAGCAGGCTTGCTCGAGTATCCTCAGTATACCAGGCCAGCTGTCTACGACGGAGATGAGGTCCCTCAGGTATTATTATCCGGGGATCATGAAAGAATAAAAAGATGGCGAAGACAGCAGAGTTTGAAAAATACATTGAAGAAGCGGCCTGATATGTTGAAGAAAGCTTCATTGACTGAAGAGGACTACAAGTTTCTGAAAGAGCTGAAAGATTCTGAATGACAGCTTATTGCATAAGGGAAGTTCCTTATGATATAATTTTTTGCATGATTAAAAGCGTTCCTCTTTCCAGGTTATAGGTTATGAACGCTTGTAAAAAGGAGGTTAAAAACCCATGAATATTATTAGAACTTTGGAACAGGAGCAAATGAGGAAGGATTTACCAGAATTCTCCGTTGGTGATACAGTGAGAGTATTTGTTAAGGTTGTAGAGGGATCTCGCGAAAGGTTGCAAGCTTTCGAGGGAACTGTTATTCAAAGAAACGGAGGAGGAATTAGCGAAACTTTTACAGTGCGCAGGATTTCTTATGGTGTTGGTGTAGAGAGAACTTTTCCGCTTCATTCACCAAGGATTGATCGTATTGAGGTAGTGAGAAAAGGTAAAGTACGTAGAGCAAAACTATTTTATCTGCGTGACCGGATCGGAAAAGCTGCTAAAATTAAAGAAAAGCAAGTTAGCAAATAAAACACATATGGGACTGGCAACAGTTCCATATTGTTTTATTATAAGCACAAATGCCCATCAAAGCTTTAGATATAAAGGTTGTATGCAATTATTTGATTACTACGGGAAGGTCTGATATGTAATGAAACAGAAAAAGGGCAGCATGAGCAGCGTCAAAATTTCAGAAAATATAAAGCAATCCGGAACATTGAGGGAAATATGGGATTGGGCTCAAACCATAATTATAGCTGTGATTATTGCCCTCTTAATTCGCAGTTTTCTGTTTGAAATTATTCTGGTAGACGGGAATTCGATGGCTCCTACTCTTTTCGACCGGGATAGGGTTTTTGTAAATAAAATCATATATTTATTGGAAGAACCAAGCCATGGTGATATCGTTATTTTCAAGACTCCTGAAGATAACAAGTCAAATTATGTAAAACGTCTTATTGGCTTGCCAGGAGATAGAATTAAAATAGAGAATGGAATTGTTTACTTAAATGGTGACCCCCTGCATGAGCCATATGTTGAGGTTCCTGCGATCAATGATTATATGGAAGTAACCGTACCGGAAGGAGCTTTCTTCGCTTTGGGGGATAATCGCAATGATAGTAAAGACAGCAGAGATTTTCGAATTGGTTTTATTTCCATGAAGAATCTAGTTGGTAAGGCGGTATGGCGTATATGGCCTTTGAGCAATATTTCTCCAATCCAGTAGGAAGGAAGTGAACATTTTGAGTATTAACTGGTATCCTGGCCATATGGCCAAGGCAAAGCGTTTAATAAGAGAGGATTTAAAATTAGTAGATATGGTCATCGAACTGCTCGATGCCAGGATACCGTCCAGCAGCACTAATCCAGATTTTAGTTCTCTTTATCACAACAAAATCCGCGTAATTGTGCTAAATAAAGCAGATTATGCTGATCCTGACAAAACGAAAAAATGGCAGGACCATTATCAGAATCAAAATATGCCGGTTGTAGCAATTAATGCATTAAATAAGAAAGATATAAACAACGTAAGAAAGTTTCTTTTTTCACTGGCAGATGAAAAACGAAAGCAAATAAGAAAACAAAAAGGCATAAATAAGACTATTCGTGCAATGGTTGTGGGGATACCAAATGTTGGAAAGTCCACTTTTATAAACAGCATTACAGGGAAATCCAAAGCAAAAACAGGAGACAGACCAGGCATTACTAAAGTTAAGCAATGGTTTAGAGTAACTCCTTATTTTGAACTTTTGGATACCCCCGGTCTTTTATGGCCAAAGTTTGAAGAAGAGTTAATTGGTCTGCATCTTGCTTATGTTGGGTCCATCAAAGAAGAGATTATTCAACCGGAAGAAGTGGCCTTTCGTTTTTTGGAGGAAATGTCTGAAAGCTATCCTGATCTATTAAAAACACGTTTTCAACTCAATCATATAGACAGAGAAGGACATGAACTTTTGGCAGAAATAGCAGTAAAAAGAGGATGGTTGCAATCTGGCGGAATAGCTGATATAGAAAGAGCTGCCAAACAAGTTCTGTATGAATATCAAGCCGGCATTATTGGACGTACTACATTAGAGCTTCCTTATTAAAGAAGGAAAATCTACAAAAATATCGAACTATTCTTGAGATTAGCACGATGAGGAGGCTTTTTTTTGGATATACATAAATTGACCATTTCTGAAGTAAAAGATCTTCTTCAAAATACGCACATAGTATCCGAAGATTTGCTAAATGCGTTAAGGCGCGATAATCGAAAAGGAATTCAGGTGCTGCTTAAAAAATATTATAGAGAACAGGAAATCCTTAGAAGAAAAAATGATAATGCAAAAAAATTATTACAATATGAAAAGAGAATTTGGTCTCAAGGTTATATTAATATAGGAGGAGTTGATGAAGCAGGACGGGGGCCTTTGGCAGGTCCTGTTGTTTCTGCCTGTGTTATATTACCAAAAAATCTCATCATTGTAGAAATAGATGATTCAAAAAAGCTGTCAGCTGCTAAAAGAGAGGAACTATATAATAGAATATTTAATAATGCATATGCAATTGGAATTGGAATAGTAGAGAATAAAAGGATAGACGAAATAAATATTTACAACGCCACTAAGGAAGCAATGATACAAGCAGTGCTTGCAAGCAAACAGCAACCGGACTTTCTTTTGTTGGATGCCATGAATTTAAAAGAATTACCTATACCCCAATTATCCGTGATTAAAGGCGACTCGAAATCCCAGTCTGTAGCGGCAGCTTCTATCATTGCCAAAGTCACCAGAGACAGGATAATGGAGGATTTTGCCAAGTTATATCCGCAGTATGGATTTGAAAAACATAAAGGATATGGTACTAAGGAACATGTTGAAGCTATTCGTAAATATGGTACTACACCAATTCATCGCTTAAGTTTCTTGGATAAAATATTACCTACGATGTAAGGAGGCTTTGCTTGTGTTAGCTAAAATAAAAAGTGCCGGCCTCATTGGCATCAATGGTTATATTATCGATATTGAAGCAGATATTTCAAATGGCTTACCCGTGTTTGATATTGTCGGTTTAGCCGATACAGCTGTTAAGGAGTCCAGAGAACGGGTTCGTACGGCAATAAAAAACTGTGGTTTTGATTTTCCAATTAAACGAATAACAATTAACATGGCACCAGGTGATACAAGAAAAGAAGGCTCTGCCTATGATTTGGCAATTGCCATTGGTATTATGAAAGCAACAGGGCAGGTCAGTTTTCCTGCCGGTTTTCATCCTATTATTTTAGGTGAACTTTCACTTGATGGTAGCATCCGTCCGATAAACGGAGTATTGCCTATGCTGCTATCTGCGGCGGATAAAGAAAAAGATGTTATCCTTCCTAAAGAAAATGCCCTTGAGGCTTGTCATGTAGAAGGAATCAATGTATATGCTTTTGAGCATCTGTCGGAATTGGTTTCGGCATTAAACGGCGATACGCCAATGAGTAAGTTTAATAAAACAATTAAAAATATGAGATCTTCTTCCTGTAATTCCGTTTGTGATGATTATGCTGATGTAAAAGGGCAGGAAGCAGCGAAGAGAGCTTTGAAAATAGCCGCTGCCGGAGGACATAACCTTCTCATGATTGGCAGCCCTGGCACTGGGAAAACCATGTTAGCCAGGAGATTGCCATCTATTTTGCCTGATTTAACATATGAGGAAGCTATAGAAACTACCATGATATATAGTGCTGCAGCTCTATTGGATTCAAAAGAAGGTCTGATACAAAAAAGGCCGTTCAGGTCTCCACATCATACAATTTCAAATGTTGCCCTGGTAGGAGGCGGAAGAATACCTAAGCCTGGAGAAATCAGTCTTGCTCATAATGGTGTTCTGTATTTAGATGAACTGCCTGAATTCAGAAGAGATGTACTAGAAGTATTAAGACAGCCGCTGGAAGATGGCAAGATAACAGTTTCCCGTGCCTATGGGTCTGTAGTATTTCCTGCAAAATTTATGCTTATTGGCAGCATGAATCCTTGTCCATGTGGATATTTTGGAGATCAAAATCATTACTGCAAATGTTCTCCTAATCAAATAATGCGATACTTAGATCGTTTATCAGGGCCGTTAATAGATCGTTTTGATATTCACCTCGAAGTAAGGCCAGTCAGCTTTGATAAGCTAACTGGAGACTATGAAGGAGAAACATCAGCTCAAATGAAGAAGGAGGTGGATAAAGCGAGAAATATTCAGCTTGAGAGATATAAGGATAAAGAAATTTATTGTAATGCACAACTAAGCCCAAAGCAGATCAAACAATACTGTAGACTTACTAAGAGCCAGAAAAGTATTCTAAAGGACGCTTTTTCCAGTTTATCATTAAGTGCAAGAGCTTATGATCGCATCCTGAGAGTTGCTCGAACGATTGCAGATTTAGATGGAGAAGTACACATTATGGATCATCATTTGGCAGAAGCTATACAATACCGCAGTTTGGACAGACAATATTGGAATTATTAAAACTAGATAAGGAGAATTGGGAAAGTATATGAAAAAAATCATCAAAAGATCTAATATCGATATTAATCTTGCGTGCTATTTTACAATGGTATTGCTCGGTTTATACTTGGCAGGTTATCAAAATGCAGTTGACTCTATTACTAAAGAATATTCAATTTCCAGCGCGATTATGGGGGCTATTATAGCGTTGCATTTTATTGGTTCCATAACATCGCCTGTAGTATTTGGTGAAATAAGTGATCGAAAAGGTACAAAAATAGTTACTTTAACAGCTTTTGTTTTTTTAATAATCGGCCTATTAGCAGTTAGTTTAATTAAAAACATATATATCTTAGCCTTAGGTATTTTTTTAATAGGATGCGGTTTTTCCGTTATAGAAGGGACCTTATCAACAGTATTATCAAATAACAACCCAGGTCATACTGTAAAAGTTATTAATATGTCCCAAATGTTCTTTTGCATTGGCGCTGTCTTAAGTCCCATTTTTACACTATTTATAATGAAACGTTTTGGAAGCTGGAAATATGTTTTTATTATACTAACTTTCTTATTCTTTTTTATGGCTGTTATTTTTTTTCGATTTGATCTTGATAAGTCTAGAAATAAGCAGACTAAAAATATAGAATGTGAAAATAAGATACATTCTTTTGTATTACTAAAACAGAAAAGTTTTATACTATTATGTCTGGCTATGTTTATATATGTAGGAGTTGAGGAAGGTATAGCATTTTGGATGACAACGTTTTTTGGTCATACTTATAATAGTACACTATGGGGATCATATGCATTATCTGCCTACTGGGCTGGAATGGTTTTGGGACGTTTTTTCGCCGCATTATTGCCGGAAAAAGGCATCACATTTCTAAAAATTGGCACCATTCTGACTTGTTTCAGCATATTACTAGTTCTATTGACTGAGAATAAAGTATTAGGATTTGTTTCTTTTGCATTGGTTGGGCTGGGCTTTTCTGTCACATGGCCAATGATTGTTTCCATTACATCAGAAAAATTCCACAATTTTAGGGGAACAGCAATTGGCATAATGATGTCACTGGGAGCTCTAGGAGGAACAGTTCTTCCTTTTTTAATTGGCATATTTGATAATTTTGGTAAGATAAGAATAGCTTTTTGGGCAATGCCCTTTCTTGCCATAATCATATTAATAAGCATTCTACATACAGAAAAATAGTAATAAATTAATTATGCAATTCGCTATATAACAGCTGATAGTTTAGATATAAAGATATCAATCAGCTGTTTTTTTATACTTATTTAACACTAAATAATAGAAATTATACTATCTGACTATAATATAATAAGCAAATTGCATAAAAAAATAAAAAAAAGACTTGACTGTTTCTTTATACATGTTTATAATTAACATGTAATAACGTTATTACAATGAAGTTAGGAATATATTTAAGAGAAAAATCATAAAAAATGAATCAAATTATCAATAATACACAAATAATCTTTGACGATATACAATAAAAAAGAATTTAGCAATTTACTGCTTTACATACTTATTTATTCGATCTAATTAGTATGAATATATCACTACAATAAGCCATTATAAGATTTACTCACTCATAGAAATGCTCGTTGTATTATTTATAAAAACTACTAATATTTAATTACCATTCTGATTTGCTTTTTGTAATAACGTTATCACAAGAAATTTTTATATAAATTAAAGAAAGAGGTGCAGAAATGAAAAGAATTATTGCTGTGTTTTTAGCTATGATGATGCTGACTGCAATGATTACCGGATGTTCTCAACCAGTGGAAACAGAGCCTTCTCCTGAGCCAGAACCAACCCAGACTACAGAAGGTTCTGAACCTGAAGAGTCTGAAACATCTGGTGATGAAGAAGGTTCTGATGAGCCCATACTAATAGGAGTCAGCATCATGGAAATGACTGCTTATACTTGGTTTTTGGGTGCTGTAGATGGTTGCAAACAGTGGGCAGAAGAACATCCAGAAGCGAATTTTACATTTCAGTTTGAAGATTCTGCTTCTGATGTTCAAACAATGTTGAATAACATTGAAAATCTTGTTACAGCAGGAGCAAAAGGAATTATACTATTCCCAGCTGATGCATCCTCTGCAATCCCAACTATGAAGCAGTATGTTGCACAGGGTATTCCTTTTATCATTGGAGATTATAAGCAAGAACCTGCTTCTCCGGATGATGTTGTGTGGTCAACTTTTGTAGGTCATGATATGAGGGCCCTAGGTGAAACTGCTGGTAAAGTTGCGGTAGAGTATTTGAAAACCTTAGGCAAAGATGATCCTGTTTGCTTATTCATTTCTCGCCCAACTTCCGGCCAAGTATCAGTAGACAGATTCGAAGGATTCCGCGACACAGTTTTAGCTGAATTCCCGAATGCTAAAATAATTGAAGAAGGCGATACTGGTGCTGGAAGCAGAGCTTCTGCGCAGGATCTGGTGGAGAATATTCTCCAAAGAGAACCGCATATTGATGTAGTTTGCGGACATAATGATGCTGCAGTAGTTGGTGCGTATAATGCTGCTGTTTCCCAAAATAGGAATGAAATGAAATTCATCGGAATTGCGGGTGACAAGGACGTACTAACATTTATTACTGAAGGTAACGAGGCTTGGTTAGGAGAAGTTTTGCAAGATCCAGTAGTACTTGGATATCAGGCATGTGAAGCTATGTATAAAGTATTAGTATTAGGTGAAGAGCTTCCTGAAGAATATGAATTGCCTATGCCTGAAGCAATTACGCCAGATAACGTAAAAGACTATGACTGGCAGAATTGGTCATGGCTGTAAGTATTGTAGAACAATTGGGAGTGGGCCCATACAAGCCCCTCCCTATTGAATACAAATTCAGGAGGTATGATTATGATCAATTTGTTACCTGAACCTAAAAGGATTAGAGATGATAACGGGTATACAAAATCTTTTAAAAATTTCCTTTTGCTAACAGAAAGTAATGTGGATTATTTACAAGAAATAGCAACCTTACGTCTTTGGAATCATGATGATATAAAAGTATTTACAAAAACTACTAGTAATGCCAGCAATTACATAACTATTAATATTATACCTACACTGGATGGTATTAGCACAGAGAATGATGAGCTTTTCAAGTCACAAGGATATTATATCGAAATTAAGGAAGATCAAGTCACATTAAAGTATGAGAATAATGCTGGTTATATTTATGGAATAACGAGTATAATCAGATTATTGAGAAAAGAAGATGAAATGTATAAATTGCCTCTGTGTGAAATAATAGATTACCCGTCAGTTCCAGTAAGAGCTGTTGCTCCGACTTTTTCCTGGTATGCAGGCTATGGAAGAATAGGATTTGATTCACAATTGTGGGGATATGATGAATGGGTCGAGTTTATAAATATTTGCGTTGATAATAAAATTAATCAGATGAACATGGTAATGTATGGCTATTGGCCATTTGAAATGGAAGAATATCCAGAAACCGTTTTCCGCAATGTTCCAGTGAAAATATGGAATCACGAAAATAGGAGATGGCTAACTATACGATTCAGCCATCCTAATATTGAGGAGAACTTTCTACAAGATCTAATTGAATATGCACATAAATTAGAAGTAAAAATATTTGCTTACGTAGGACTTAATTCATATAATGGCGGTTACAGTATTAAGCATCCTGAAGCAAGATCAAAACCCCCCAAATCAGAAAAGTTTTTAAACGACTTTGATTCACTTTGCTTAAGCTATCCAGGAACCGTAGAATATATTGTAGAGTGCATGAAGAAAATTGCTACCTTAGGTTTCGATGGATATGCACTTGAGGAAAGCGAGGAAGGTTTCTGGTATTGTGAATGTGATGGATGTAAGAAGCGTTGGCATGCTATTTCGAACACTCCAGGAGAGGCTAAGCATAAAGCTAATATGTGGTTGCTTAATCAAATTTATGAAGAAGTAAAAAAGATTAATCCTGATATTGTGTTAGGAATTCGTGCTTTCCGTCAACCTCCTTTGGAAAAAGATCCTGAATTTTTGAGAGAATGTGCAGAAGCCATGCCTGATGATGTTGTATTATTCTGGGCGCCAGGATTATATGTCCCAGAAAGTGAATTTGAAAAATGGGTCAATATCTTTGGCAAGCATAGAATTTGGGCTAGAGACACAGAAGCAAATTCAATAACATCAACTATGGGCAGGTTATATCGTACTTTTAAGTCTAATGTAATAAGATATGAAGATGAGACTAATGAACAAGTTATAGAAACAGATATACGGCAGCATAAAGGCAGTGTGAGAATGGGAGTACACGGGATCAATGGATACGTATTTGAATGGTATGGGCTTCCTTTACATTTGTTTGCACACGGCAATTACGGTTGGGGTTCTATGATGGATGAGGAAGCATTCTATAGCAAGGCTTGTAGAATTAATTTTGGTGAAATGGGAGATAAAGTACTATATCTGCTGCGAAATATTATAACTATTCATGAGAGTCAAATACCGTTGTATACCACTCCATTCCCATTCCAAAAGAATAAAATAACAAAAGATGATATTCCAACAATCATGACAGCCAAAGAAAATCTGCCCCATTTATTAAAAATATGCGAGGAATTAAGGGAGTGGGCATCCAGCAATAAAGAATATAGAATTTGGTTGCCTCACTTTGACAAACTACACAATGCCATAAGACGTAATGCAGTAATTTATGATCTAGTATTAGCTGCATTGCGATATGAAGAGGAAACAGATCCTGTTAAGAAAGACGCTATTTTAGATGAAATACTAGAACTAAATGAGAAAGATTTTGATATCGTAAAAGAAATGTTCTTTGATATTAATCCTGTAGGTGAAACAGGTGTAAAGAGCTGCATGTATCCATACCATGAATTAAAGAGACTAATTCATAATATAAGGAATCCAGAAAATCCTGATGATGATATTATCTGTTCTGGAATTGAAGCATTAGGCTGGCTATGGCTTTAATTGAATGGAGATGGAGAAGTGAAAATGAATACATCAGCAGAAGTAATAAAACAGACATCGAATGCAATACCTCTAATTGAAGTTAAAAACTGTACAATGGAGTTCCCGGGCGTCAAAGCGCTAGATAATGTTAACTTCACTTTGATGCCCGGCGAATGCCATGCCCTAGTAGGTGAAAATGGGGCAGGCAAATCTACTTTATCAAAGTGTATAACTGGCGAATATCGCATGACTCAAGGCGAGTTATACATTGAAGGGAAAAGAATAAGAAATTCTAATTATACAATAAGAGAATCTCAGAGCCTTGGCATTTCAATAGTTCATCAAGAATTTCAGCTTATGAATGAAATGACCGGTTTAGAAAACGTCTTTTTAGGTCGTTATGAAACGAAAAGTGGTTTTATAGACTGGAAAGCTTTACAGAAAAAAATTGAGGAATTAAAAGATTTTTTAGAAGTAGACGTTAATTTTAATATACCGGTTAAGTATTTGAGAACAGCTGAAAAGCAAATAGTACAGTTGGCAAGGGCATTAGTTAATGATTCGAAAGTCATAATATTCGATGAGTTAACTGCTGTACTACAGGAAAAGGATATTCAAAACATATTCCGGATAATAAATGTTCTTAAGAAAAGAGGAATAGGAATAATTTATATATCTCACAGATTAGATGAGGTTTTTGAGTGTTGTGACAGTTACACGGTTCTATGCGACGGTAAACATATTAACAGTGGGAAAGTAGCAGATATTGATAAGCCTCAGCTTATTAGAATGATAATTGGCCGTGAGTTAACGCAAGCTTATCCTCAAATAAACAATAAGATTGGTGATACATTATTAGAAATTAGAGATTTCACAGCACCAAAGGCCTTTAGGGATGTTAATCTTTGCTTAAGAGAAGGTGAAGTTATAGGAATTGCAGGATTGGTTGGAGCAGGTAAGACTGAGTTGGTACAAGCCATCTTTGGCAATCATGAATTAATTAAAGGGAAAATCCTCTTAAGAGGTAAAGAAGTTAAGATTAAAAATCCTAGACATGCTATTAAACTAGGAATTGGATTTGTTCCAGATGAAAGAAGAATGCTCGGTCTTAACATGCTATTTGACATCAAGGATAATACTACCTTGCCCACTATGGCTATGTTTAGAAAATATAAAATCTTTCAGGATAAAAAAGCGGAAGCCAAGGCTGCATACGATATTAACAAGAAGCTTAATCTAAACTATTATTCCTTATGGCAGAAGGTTTCAAAACTATCTGGAGGAAATCAACAAAAAATCGTTATTGCAAAATGGATGTTGCGAAACTGCGATATATTTCTTATGGATGAACCTACCCGTGGAATAGATATAGGGGCTAAATTCGAGATATATTCATTGATTAACGAATTAACAAAACAAGGAAAAGGCATTATTATGGTATCACCAGAAATGGAAGAACTTATTGGACTTTGCCATCGTATTTACGTAATGTATGAAGGAGTTGTTATGGATGTGGTTGAAGGTGAACGGAAAACACAAGAAGTTATTATTAACAGTTTGTTAGGAGTGAAAGAAAATGTTTGAATTAGACTACAAAGAAAAAACCAAAAGATATAGCGGTGGCATTAAATCATTCCTATCAGACTGGATGATACTTATATTGTTTATAGCATTAGTGACTATATGTATGCTTACAATGAGTAAGTTTAGAGACCCAAAAAACTTGTTTAATATAATACGACAAGCATCTTTTATTGCTATTATTTCCATGGGTGAGTTCTTTGTTATCCTTACGGGTAACATGGATATGTCAATATCTTCCATCATAGGTATGGTGTCAATTTTCTTTGCAGGATTAGTTGTTACTATGGGTCTTCCAGTTTGGCTAGCAGTTTTAATAGTTATTCTGATGTCTATTATAGTTGGCATAATTAACGGAGTTCTAACAGTAATTGGGAAAATGCCTTCTTTCATTGCTACTTTAGTAGTTATGAACATTATACGCGGTTTTAACTTCATATACTCTGGAGGACTCCCGATCTCTGGTCTTCCTGAAGGTTTCAATTTCCTTGGTGCAGGATATGTGGGTGTTGTTCCTTTTCCAATGATCCTTATGTTTATAATAGCGATCATACTATATGTATTTACCACCCAAACGTCTTTAGGTAGAAGTTTTTATGCAGTGGGAGGTAATTATGAAGCAAGTAAACTTTCTGGTATAAATGTACAATTTGTTGGGATACTTGCTTTTGTGATTTGCGCTGTCTTAACATCAATTGGCGCATTAGGACTAACATCGAAAACCTTAGCTGGTAACATAGCCTTAGGTGATGAATTGTTATTTGATGTAATGACAATCGTAGTGCTAGGTGGCACATCTTTAATGGGTGGTAGAGGTAGAATATTTGGAGTTGTAATAGGAGCACTATTCTTACAAGTAATTAGTAATGTAATGGTATTAATGAGTATTGCTACACCTTGGCAGTGGGTGGTAAAAGGCATTATTCTGGTCACTGTGGTTTTGATTGATTCAAATACAAAACGTGATTAAATGGTTTAATTAATAAACCATAATTCAACTGGGATTCTTCCGGTTATGAAAAAAAATAATAAACATAAAGGAGAGATGTATAATGCACGGACGTATCCTAATACCAGATCATGAATACAAGGAAAGAGTGATGCGGGCAGCTGAGTTGATCAGAAGAGATGGATTAGACGCACTAATTGTAAACGGTAATGAAGCTGATTTCGCAAATACCAGGTATTTTTCTGGATTCTGGCCTTTATTTGAAAGATGCGGTGTTGCTATCAGTGCGGCTGGAGATGCAGCACTTATGGTTGGACCGGAAAGTGGCGAATTTGCCAAAGATCGGTCAAAAATTGATAAAATTTATGTATTAAAAGATTACCGTGAAAGTGCCGACCCCGCATATCCTGAGCTGAAGTGTGATACTTTTAATGATGTATTTAAAGGAATCGGTGTTACCGGCAAGAAGTTAAGAATAGGTGTTGCTAGCTTCTTGGATACTTCAGTTGTAATTATGGAAGGAATAAAACAAGCATTTCCTGAAGCAGAAATTGTTAGATCAGATCATATAATGGTAGAACTTCGCTCCATAAAATCTGAAAATGAGATAGCCTGCTTAAAGGAAGGTTATAGAATTGCGGAACTTGCAACCAAACAGGTAATTGAAGAAATAAGACCTGGAATGACAGAGTTACAAATGGTTGGGGTGGCACAGAGAGTAATATACGAAAACGGTGCTGAATACGAAGGTCTACCCATGTATGTATTCTCTGAGAAATCAACCAGACATGCAATTTCTCGTTCTTCTTACCGTAAATTTGAAAAGGGTGATATAGTACAACTTAATCTGTCCGCTAGAATTGACGGATACTCTGCTTCTATTGGTTTCCCAATTGTATTAGGGAAATTAACCGGTAAAAGACGGGATGTAGTAATGTTTGGACTTGAGGCTCATAAATGGACCGAAAAGCAACTTAGAGCTGGAGTACCAGCAGCTGATGTTGCTAAAGGATATTACCAGTTTTTTGTTGACAATGGCTATAAGGATAACTTTGTATATGGACCGATGCATGGCACAGGCATGATAGAAGTTGAAGCGCCCTGGGTTGAAACTACTTCAGATTATACTTTTAAACCAAATATGACATTCCAGATTGACTCTTTTATTGCTACTGAAGAATTCGGTGTAAGATGGGAAAAAGGAATAGCAATAAAAGAAAATGGAGTAGAAGTACTGTCTTCACCGATAGGAAGGCTGTATGAGCTAGATTTCTAAATTAATAATTACACACATTGTCGTGAATTTTTATAAAACTGCCATTAAAAGGAGTGATTTCTACTCCTTTTAATGGGCAGTTTATAACAATAAATATAAGATGAAAGAAGGATAGTTATGAAATTAGAACTATTATTCCCCAAAGAAATAGAAGAAGCAAAGCGAAAAAAAATTCCACTAGTAATACCAGTTGGGACCATAGAATACCATGGACCTCATTGTGCATTTGGATGTGATGGTCTAATTGCATATGGAATTCTGGAAAGATTAAAAGAGGAAAAAGATATAATAATTGCACCACCTATTTGGTATAGCCCCTCCAGCTGGGCCGTTGGGGGTCCGGAAACTGGAACAGTACATGTTGATGCTGATGTATTTGAGCAATATGTTTATTATGTGTTGAAGTCTTTTCTTTATGGAGGATGGCAAAATATTTATTTACTCATACATCACCAATATGAGCAGGAAAACTTGCTTCCCATGACCTTATGTTGTATGAAGGCGGCAAAAAAACTAACTTTCCAATATCTAGAAGAAAAACGTGGAATAGGTTGGTGGGGAAGCAATGAGAATAAGGAGTTTTATGAAAAACTGGACGATAGTGATAATCCTTGGGATTGGATTACTGTATTGCCTGTTATGAGCAAAGAAGTTCAAAACGCTACTGGATATGATCATGCTGGTAAATGGGAATGTTCTATTTTAAGTGCTCTTTACCCTGAATCAGTAGAATTAGACAGGATTAAAGGTAGTAATGAATGGTTTATTCAGGATGCAGTTGCATCTTCACCTGAAATCGGAGAAAAAATGGTAAGTTTATGCTTGGAAGATTTGAAAAAGAAGATACGATAAACGTTTTATAGTTGTTAAATATATATGAGGTGGTGCATATGGACAGCAAGGTATTGGAGATGAGAAATATTTCTAAAAGCTTTCCAGGAGTTAAAGCATTGGATGATGTTTCTTTTGACTTAAAAGCTGGGGAAGTACATGCTTTAGTTGGAGAAAACGGAGCAGGCAAATCAACTCTGATGAAAGTATTGGCTGGAATTTATTCTAAAGATTCAGGAGCCATATTAATAAATGGAAACGAAGTCAAGATTGAATCCGTAAGAGATGCGCAAAGATTGGGTATTGTTATGATCCATCAGGAGCTAAATCTGATGAATCACCTGACGGTAGCTGAGAATATCTTTATTGGCCGTGAGTACAAAAAAAAGTTCCCTTTATTTCTTGATGCGGGCAAACAAATAAAAAAGACTCGTGAAATATTTTCTGAGTTAAATATAGACATTGATCCAACAGTTAAAGTAGGAAAACTAACTGTTGCAAAACAACAAATGGTTGAAATTGCAAAAGCTCTTTCTTATGATTCAAAAATATTAATAATGGATGAACCAACTGCATCTCTTACAGATAGCGAAATTGAAGATTTGTTCAGGATAGTAAGAACACTGAAAGAAGAGGGCAGATCCATTATCTACATTTCTCATAGGTTAGAGGAGTTAAAAATTATTTCTGACAGAATTACTGTAATGAGAGATGGAAGATATATAGATACAGTCAAGACAGAGGAAGCTGACATTGATGATGTCATTAAGATGATGGTAGGAAGAGAAATATTTGTTAAAAAACAAGAACCTTTTAAAAACGAAGACGCTCCTGTTGCACTCAAAGTAGAGAACTTAAGTGCGGGCAGAATGGTAAAAAATGTTTCTTTCCACGTAAGAAAAGGCGAGATTCTGGGGTTCGCCGGCCTGATGGGTGCAGGAAGGACTGAGGTTGCCAGGGCAATATTTGCTGCAGAGAATTATGAATCAGGAGATATATATATAAATGGAAGAAAAGTGAAGATTAAGACTCCCAATGATGCGGTAAAAGCAGGGATAGCGTATCTGTCTGAAGATAGAAGGCGGTATGGGTTAGCTTTAGGTATGAATGTTGATGAAAACATTTCAATGGCTAACATGAAAAAATTCTCCAAACTTTTATTTATAGATTTTAAAAAATCTTTTACAAATTCTCAGATGCAAAGAGAGAAATTAGATATTAGAACTCCGTCATTAAAACAGAGAACAAAATTTCTGTCCGGCGGTAATCAGCAAAAAGTTGTACTGGCAAAATGGCTGACCAGAGACTCTGAGATAATTATATTTGATGAACCTACCCGGGGCATCGATGTCGGAGCTAAAAATGAGATATATAAGCTGTTAAATAATCTAGCGCAACAAGGTAAGGCAATAATTGTAATTTCTTCAGAATTGCCTGAAATTATAAGAACATGCCATCGTGTACTGGTCATGTGTGAAGGCAGAATTACTGGCGAATTAATCGGGGATGAAATCGATCAAAATACAATCATGCAATATGCCATCAAAAGGGATATCAATAACGGGAGGCTCTCATCATGACAAGAACAAGTGACAAACCTTCAAAAAAAATAAACGATAATAAAATGACAAGTTCAATAAGAGATAGATCGCAAATTGTTATTATTTTGGGCATATACATCTTGATGATTTTATTCTTTTTTATACTAAAACCCAACTACCTGAGCTATGATAACATTATGACCATTTTATTAGCTACTTGTGTAAATGGTCTTTTGGCTCTTGGAGTTTCATTTGTAATTTTTACCGGAGGAATTGATATTTCTGTAGGTACAGTTATGACCTTTTCCAGTGTAATGAGCGGAATAGCCCTAAATAACTGGGGATTACCATTGCCACTTGTAATTTTATTTGGTTTTCTTGTAGGTGCCTTCTGTGGCGCTGTTAACGGATTTGGCGTTGCCAAAATGTATCTTCCGCCATTTATAGCAACTATGGCAATGCAAATGATTACCAAAGGTCTTTCTTTAGTGGTTTCAGGGATTAAGCCTATATATTTTACTGCTGCACCGGGCTATCAAAATATAGCTACAGGATACTTTTTAGGTATTCCGGGATTTTATAATGCAATTGTGATTTTACTTGTAATTGCTGTTATAGCCTATATTATTTTTTCTAAAACAATTATCGGAAGATTTGCCCTTGCTATAGGCTCCAACGAGGAAGCAACACGTTTATCCGGTGTAAAAACTGACAATTGGAAAATTGCCATATATTCATTATGCGGTTTATTCGCAGGTTTTGCCGGGCTGATAATGTCTTCCAGGTTAAATTCAGCTCAGCCTCAGCTAGGTGCCGGTTATGAATTGGAAGCTATAGCTGCAGCTGTAATTGGTGGCAATTCATTAAATGGAGGAGAAGGCAGCATTACCGGTACGATCCTAGGAGCCCTTATTATCAGTTCATTAACAAATGGGTTAAGAATTATGTCTGTACCTACCGAACTTCAATCAGCAATAGTAGGACTAGTTCTTGCCTTGGCTGTATATTTTGATAAGAGAAGAAGAATAAATGAATAATCACGTTCAGGCTAATACCCTAGGCAAAGATTAGGGGTTAGTATAAAAAAATAAGGAGGAGAAATGATGAAAAAAAGAATTCTAGCACTTCTCTTGATTGTATCGATTTTGGCATTTGTTGTCGGATGCCAGCAAGCAAGCCAAGATCAACCATCTCAAGAAACACCTCAAAAACCTGCTGAAGAGCCAGCACAGGAACCAGCTGAAGAACCAGCGCAAGAACCTTCAAGTGATGAAAAGCCATATGTAGCTATGATTGCTTTAGGATATGGACATCAGTTCTGGCAAGCAGTTAGACAAGGTGCAGAAAACGCAGCAGAGGAGTTCGGCGTAAGGATCACATTCGAAGGCCCTGAAGAAGAGACAATGGTCGACAAACAACTTGATATGCTGAACACCGCTTTATCTAATAATCCAGCAGCAATAGCATTAGCTGCAATTGATGTAGAAGCTGTTACGCCAATACTGAAAGATGCCAAATCAAAAGGAATAAGAGTAGTTGGTTTCGACTCAGGCTGCGGTGATGAAGCAGAATCACATTGCTCTACTGATAACTTGCAAGCAGCCGCGCTGGCAGCAGAAAACGCAGCTAGACTGTTGGAAGGCAAAGGGAAAATAGGAATTGTAGGACATTCCCAGACTGTAATTGATGCAGTGCAAAGAGTAGATGGATTTGTAGAAAAGATAAAAAATGAATATCCTGACATAGAAATTGTCGATATTCAGTATGGTGACGGAGATCATCTGAAATCTGCCGAAGTTACCAAAGGTATGTTACAAGCACATCCGGATATAGACCTGATCTATACATCTAATGAAGGAGCCTGTGTAGGAGCTTATAACGGACTTAAAGAAGCTGGCAAATTGAATGAAGTAATACTAGTTGGATTTGACTCCTCAGCTGCAATGAAGGAAGCTATCAGAAATGGAGAAATTGCCGGAGCGATCACTCAGGACCCTGTTGGCATGGGATATAAGACTGTTGAAGCTGCAGTAAAACTAATCAAAGGTGAAAAAGTGGAAGAATTCATAGACACAGGTTGCTATTGGTATGATGCCAGCAACATGGATGAAGATCATATTGCACCACTTCTATACGATTAACTAAAACAAAATATAAACAAAATCAAGCTATGGATTAGCCTGTTTGGCTAATCCATAGCGCTAATATATTGATAAATATAATTAAAATAATTATAATAGCAGGAGATCCACAGCAATTTTGGAGGTGTTTTTTAATATGATGCCAATTACTATTAATCTAGACAGAAATTATTTTACACCAAAAGAAAAAGTTTTTGCTCAAAATGGAGATTTGAGGGCTTCTTTATTTCTTTATGATAGCGGAGTACATGGTATAAAAATAGAAAATAAATTGGGATATATTACTGTGCTGCCTTATCAAGGCCAGCAAATATGGGACTGCAATTTTTTAGATAGAAATTTAACTATGAAGTCCATGTTTAAAGAGCCGATCCCCAATGTAGACTATTTAAAATCATACGGGGCTTTTCTTTTACACTGCGGCGCTACAGCCATGGGTGTGCCTTCTGAAAAAGATTCTCATCCTTTGCATGGAGAGCTGCCTAATGCTGAATATGAGAAGGCTTGGCTGCAAATAGGAGAAGATGAAAACGGAAAGTATATTTCTGTAGGCGGACAATATCATCATTGTGTTGCATTCAATACTAATTACGTTGCAATACCTAATATAAGGGTTTATGAAAACTCTTCCTTGATCGATGTTTCTATTTCAATTGAAAACCTTAAGAAAACAGATATGGAACTTATGTACATGATGCATATTAATTTCAGACCTGTCGATAATAGTGAGATTATATATACTGCAGATTATACACCAGAGAAGATAATGGTGCATGATAGTTTACCCAGTCATATGCAGACTGATTCAGATTCAGCAAGACTAATTAAGTATTTGAAAGATTTAAAAACAAAACCCGAATTGCATCATAAATTGGATCCTGAATTACCCTACGATCC
>LFTC01000038.1 GCA_001512915.1 Clostridiales bacterium DTU083
AAAACTAACCGGCCCACGCTATCCACAATATACACAGGTTTATCCACAGATAATTTCCTGTAATATTGGTAACAGAGCATATTATCCACAGGACCTGTATATTTTTATGCCCATTTCCCACATTTAAAAATATGAATTTTGACTATAAAATTCCTTCATTTATGAGAGACAGATAAGGAATGGCATTAAGGGATAAAGGCGATACTTTTTCCTGCAGCAGATTATAATATCCTGCACTGGCTATCATGGCAGCATTATCTGTGCATAAATCAGGCGGTGGACAATAAAGCTGCATTTTATGCTTATCTGTTTCTTCCTTCATCCTTTTTCTCAATAATGAGTTGGCAGCAACCCCGCCGGCTAGGACTACACGTTTCTGGTCTGACATAATTGCACTGCTAATGGTTTTCTCTACCAAAACATCTATGACGGCTTCTTGAAAGCTGGCTGCGACATCTGCCTTGGAATAGGTTTCACCCCTTTGTTCCATGTTGTGAAGGTAGTTAATAACAGCAGTCTTCAAACCGCTGAAACTGAAATCATAAGGTCTATCCTTCACATTAGCTCTGGGGAAAGAAATAGCTTCAGGGTTACCCTCTTTAGCTATACGATCAATAGCAGGGCCTCCTGGATAACCTAACCCAAGTATCCGCGCTACTTTATCAAAGGCTTCGCCGGCAGCATCATCCAATGTTTGCCCGATCAATTGATAATGCCCATAATCAATTACATTCACTATCTGTGTATGCCCTCCTGAAACAATAAGGCAGACAAAAGGAGGCTCAAGCTCTTTGTACTGCAGGAAATTGGCACTGATATGCCCTTCAATATGATGTACGCCAATTAAAGGAAGGGATAATCCAAATGCCAAACCTTTGGCAACTGATACTCCTACCAGCAAAGCTCCAACCAGACCGGGGCCGTATGTCACTGCTATTGCATCCAGCCTTTCCTTTTCCACATTTGCTTCATCCAATGCACAACGAATTACTTCATTGATTACCTCTACATGTTTTCTTGATGCAATTTCCGGAACTACGCCGCCATATATTTTATGTGTTTCTATCTGAGATGCTATAATATTGCTCATTATTTCCCTGCCATTTTTCACTACTGCAGCTGAAGTCTCGTCACAGGAGCTTTCTATAGCAAGAATAAGTATTTCATCCTTTTCTTTTAATTCAATTGCCTTTTCTTTCATTTGCTGAAAATATTTCATTTTAACTCCTTCTAATTAGTTTTTGTCTCATGTTTTTCTGACGCTTAAGAATGCAAAACGAAACCAGCCCTATTATAACAAGGCCTGTGCCAAAGTAGGAAAAAACACGAAGTACAGCCTGATAGAAAAAAGGCTCTGGCACCATTTGAATCATTATGTCCGTTTCCGGATTAAGCATCCATAAATCATTATCGAAGAACAAATAGTGAAATTGATCCCAGTAATAAGTAAAGTTAGATCGAATTATAACTATAGATGTTATTAGTACAAGCAAAAGCAGGCCTGCTGCAATTAAATAGGAGACCGCAAAAAAAGACCAGGGTTTTTTGTTGCTGTTGAAATACAGAACAGATATAAGCACCACAATTCCAATAAGAGCAAAATTGCGTAATCTAGCTGCAAGTTGAAATAAACCTTTAACATCCAACATATGGGTTATTTCCCGCTCATTGAATACCTGCCTGTCTATGCCTTTTATTTCCGCAGTTATGCTTTCCAGAGACTTCCATCTGCCCCGGATATAATCGGTCAGCTGTTTGGTAACACGCATAAGGTCCTCATCAGACATTCCGATTTTTTGGGCTGTATTTAACCGCTTATACTGCTGTAAATAAAAGTTCTGATCAAAAGTCACCAATTCAATTGCTATTACAAGTATTGTCAGAATTACTAATAATGAAACGAAAAAGCCAATAACATAATTAACCATATTTCTGCTGGTCATTAATATATCCCCCAATATGGAAGTTCCACATAATCAGAGCATCTTCCCGATCATTGGAATAGTACCCTTTTCGTATGCCGCCTTCTTCAAAGCCCAGGGATTTATAAAGAGCAATAGCTGCTTTGTTGGATACTCTGACTTCCAGCGTCATACGCTCTATATTAAGCTCGGCAGCAGTTCTCATCAGTGTTTTCATAATCAGGCGGCCTACTCCCCTTCTACGGTATTCGGGATGGACCGCAATATTTGTGATATGCGCTTCATCAAGCACAAGCCACATTCCGCCATATCCAATCAGCATGCCGTTTGCCCTTGCTACATAATATCTGGCACATTGGTTTTGTTCCACTTCCATTCGGAATGCTTCTCTGGACCATGGAAGGGAAAAGCACATCCGTTCCAATTGCAGAACTTCTTCTATATCTTCCCTCTTCATTGGTGTAATTTTAAGCTCCATAATTATATCCCTGTCTGTTGTTTTCTTTTTTGTTCCGCCTGGGATTGTCTCAAGTAAAAGGGCTTTAATTCCTGATAATGAAGTACATTGCCTGCCAGGGCCTCCTGCCTGCCTAGCCAGGCTATAGCTGAAGCCCTCTGACATGCCAGGTAACCCGGAGCGAAAAAGGCAGCATCGCCCATAAGCTCTTTTATCCTTTTACGATGAACCCTCAAGCCGTCTCCGACAAAAATAATCGGCTGTTTATAACCAGACAGGTGTTCTGCCAGCTGGGTCACCGGAAGGGCAGAATAAGGCATCAGCTTGTTGAATTCAGCTCCCTTCCTGTTATATAGACATGTGTATACCTGCCCTCTCCTGGCATCCATAATAGGACATACCAATCCATCCATTCCTATAATATTCCATGCCAGCGCATCCAAAGTCGGTACTGAGACTACAGGTTTCTCTATAGCCTGGGCTAATCCTTTAACAGTTGAAATCCCAATACGTAAACCGGTAAATGAGCCGGGGCCGCCTGAAACAGCTATTAAATCCAAATCTTTCTGATGTACTTCACTCTTCAATAAAGCATCTTCTATTAATGACATCAGCACTTCTGAATGGTTTCTGTCATGATGGCAATAAGCTTCATATAAAAGCTGCTCATTGTCCATAACTGCAACACTGACTACTACTGATGAAGTATCAACTGCCAATATCATCATTGCTGCCAAACACCTCCTTTAACGCTGCATATTTCTCTCCAACAAACTCTATTGTTATCTTCCTGCTGTTTTCCTCCTTTAAGCGGCTGATTGTAATTTTTATATACTCTTCGGGCAATAAATAGTTCAGTTTATCCGGCCATTCTACAATAGAAACACCATTCCCATAAAAGTAATCTTCATAATCAAGATCGAAGAGTTCTTCCGGTTCATCTATCCTATAAATATCAAAATGATAAACCGGCAGCCTTCCAACATATGCATTCATTATAGTAAATGTGGGACTGGCAACAATACCGGATACCCCTGCACCGTGAGCAATACCCCTAGAAAATACTGTTTTACCGCTGCCCAGATCTCCAAATAACAAAATAATATCCCCGGGTCTTACATGTTTTCCGAGCTGCTTCCCCAATTTATAGGTTTGTTCTTCTGAGTGGGATAACCACGCCGGCATAATTCACCTCATACCAAAAATTAAGCTTATTCTTTTTTATCTAATTATTATATTCCGTATTGTATCACATAACAAACCATAAATTGAATAGATTAGCATTTAAAAAGAAAAACCGGGTAAAAACCCGATTTTTGTTAAAGTATTTTTTACTTATGCAGGATAGGGGAAAGCCTCTTATAAACCAGTAGAGCAACTGTAGATACTATAGTACTTTTAACCAGATTAAAAGGAACTATAGCAAACAGAATAAAGCTTTTCATATCATTTACTATTTCTAAAGGAGATGAAGCAATAATCTGTTCCAAAGGCATAAATTTCTGATACAAAGGAATTACCAAAAAGTAATTGGAAAAACAGGCACATATGGTCATTGCAATTATGCCTGCCAGCATACCCAGGATAGCATTCTTTCTGGTTTTATTCCTCATATATATAATTGAAGCCGGCACTACAAAGAAGCTGCCCACTATAAAATTGGATAACTCTCCTACTCCTCCGGTTTTTGTGCCATCCATCAGAAGGTTGAGAAGATTTTTGAGCAGTTCAATAAGCACTCCCGCCACCGGTCCAAGTGCAAAGCCGCCTAACAGGGCGGGTAAATCACCAAGGTCTATCTCCAAAAAAGGCGGGAAAACTGCCGCCAGCGGAAAAGAGAGCACCATCAGTACAGAACCTACCGCAGCCAGCATTGCAATTTTTACAAGGTTCCTGGTAGTCAAGTCAAATTTTAATATGTCCTGAATTGACATGGCATGGGTCGTGTTGTTCACGTTATATTCCTCCTTATGAATATTGAGAAATAAACAATGAACCGCAGGATAGCAAATTAAAAGCCCCTGAAAACTTTCAGGGGCATACTAAACAATGCGATTATAAGCAATTTATAAACGCACTTTCTCCCATCCAGACTTTAACTGTCGGTACCGGAATTTCACCGGTTCAATCCCTGCAAGGGACTCGCGGACTATACCGCCGGTCGGGAATTTCACCCTGCCCCGAAAGTTCGTTGTTTATTTCTGTAAGTATTATAACCCATTGTTTGTAAAAAATCAAACTATATTTTGGGTTTATATACCTTTCATTGATAGTGATATCCTTTTTTTACTAACATCTATATCAATTACCTTTACATCGACAATATCTCCTGCCTGCACCACATCCAGGGGATGCCTTATATATTTCTCAGATATTTGTGATATATGCACCAATCCATCCTGGCCTACACCAATATCTACAAATATGCCAAAGTCAACTACATTCCTGACGGTGCCTTTCAATATCATATTCGGTTTCAAATCCTTAATCTCAATTATATCTGACCGCAGTACCGGCTTGGATAGTTCGTCCCTGGGATCCCGGCCGGGTTTTTTCAGCTCCGATATTATATCCTGAAGGGTTGGCAGACCAATATCCAATTTTGCCGCCATTTCCTCCAAATTCCATGAGCTTGATTCGGCAGCCAGCTTTTTCAGGGTATCTTTCTGAATTATTTTGTCATATGTGGCTGTTAGTTCCAGCATTTTTATTACAACCCCGTAAGATTCCGGGTGCACCGCGGTATTATCCAGTATATTGTCTCCATCGGAAATGCGGAGAAAACCAGCACATTGCTCATAGGTTTTAGGGCCCAGTTTGCTTACTTCAAGCAACTGATTCCTGTTTGTAAACCTGCCCTTTTCCTGACGATATGCAACTATATTGTTTGCAATTGCAGGAGTAATGCCGGATACATATTGAAGCAGAGATGGAGATGCAGTATTCAAATCCACTCCCACACTGTTTACACAATCTTCAACTACCCCATGTAAGGTTTCAGACAGAAGTTTTTGATTAACATCATGCTGATACTGCCCTACCCCAATTGATTTTGGTTCTATTTTTACCAATTCCGCCAGAGGGTCCTGAAGCCTTCTGGCAATTGAAACTGCGCTCCGAAGGGTAACATCGAGATCCGGTAACTCTTCAGCGGCTAATTTGGAAGCAGAGTAAACGGAAGCCCCTGCTTCATTGACTATGGTGTATTGAAGTTTATTGTTTAGGTCTCTGCATAATTCAGCTATTACAACTTCACTCTCTCTGCAGGCAGTTCCGTTCCCCAAGGCTATTAGATCCACTTTATAATCATCAATAAGTTTTCGAAGCTGAAGCTTAGCCTGAGCCTTATCATGTTCAGGCAAGGTCATATAAACTACAGCCACAGCCAGCACATCGCTTTTCTCATCGATTACAGCTATTTTATTCCCTGTGCGGAAGCCAGGATCCACGCCCATAATCACCTTTCCTTTAACCGGTTGCTGAAGCAAAAGGCTGCGGAGATTTTTACTAAAAACCTTTATGGCCTGCTGTTCTGCTTTTTCTGTCAGTTGATTGCGTATTTCACGTTCTATGGATGGTGCTATCAACCGCTTGTACGAATCCTCAATTGCCTCTTTTATCAGGTCAGAAATAACGCTTGAATGTATAATCACTTTGCTGCATAATAATTGAATAATTTTATCTTCATCCGCTCTTATTTTCACTGAAAGATATTTTTCGTCTTCTCCGCGATTTATTGCCAAAATCCGATGCGAAGGTATATTGTGCAAAGGCTCAGTATAATCATAGTACATTTCATATACTGAAGTTACTTGCTTGGCAGCTTTGGTTTCAAGAATCCCACTATGATAAGTATGTTCCCTAACCAGCTTTCTGTATTCTGCATTATCTGATATCATTTCTGCTATAATATCCAAAGCAAGCTTAACAGCCTGCTCTGCTGTTTCAACTTCCAGTTCAGGATTTATAAATTTCCTTGCTGTTTCCTCTATGTCGTCCAATTCTGGATTTTGATCCAATATAATCTGTGCCAGAGGTTCCAAACCCTTTTCCTTGGCGATAACTGCTCTTGTTCTGCGTTTGGGACGAAATGGACGGTAAATGTCTTCCAGCTCGGTCATTGTTTGAGCCATGCAAATTTTTTTCTCTAAATCTTCCGTCAGTTTTCCTTGCTCGCTTATTAGATGCAAAACCTCTTCCTTGCGATTCTCCAGATTTCGCAGATAATCTAATCTGTTGTCTAATTCTCTTAGAATACTGTCATTAAGTCCTCCCGTGGCTTCTTTTCGGTACCTGGAGATGAAAGGAATTGTATTGCCCTCATCAATTAACTTTATTGCGTTTTCCACTTGCTGTTCCTTTAATTGGAACTCAAGAGCCAATTGTGATACAATTTTTTTCATTTGCTGCCTCCATTAGACTTTGCCTGGTTGAATGCATATCTATACATTATTTCGCCTGGATATGCAAATTTCATTGACAGGCATTGTTAACTGATGTATATTATAAACTTGAATATATTTTAATTGCCAGAAGAATTTTTATAAATATCGGAGGAACATGCATGGATCATTACTTTACAAAACAAACTAATTTTTATGGGAATACCCATCCCCACGAATTAATTGAACAATATGGAAGCCCTCTTTACGTATATAATGAAAGCATCCTGCGCCAACGTTGTAAGGAAATGGCAAATTTTATCCCTTACCCTAATTATATCGCAAACTATTCAACTAAAGCCAATGCTAATCTGGAACTGCTCAAAATTATAAGAGAGGAAGGCCTCCATGCTGATGCTATGTCTCCCGGTGAAATCTATGTTCTTTTAGCAGCAGGATTCAAACCCGAAGAAATTTTTTATATATGCAACAATGTATCGATAGAAGAAATGATGTATGCTGTTAATTTAGGAATAACTGTAAGTGTTGATTCCTTATCCCAATTGGAAACTTTTGGACAACACAATCCAGGCGGAAATGTTGCAGTTCGCATTAATCCCGGATTCGGTATAGGACACCACGAAAATGTAGTAACAGGAGGAAAAAAGACCAAATTTGGAATAAATGATGATTGTATAGAAGAAATCAAATCAATCCTAAAAAAATATAAGCTCAATTTGGTTGGAATAAACCAGCACATAGGTTCGCTCTTCATGGAAGGGGAGCCTTACATACAGAGTGTACGCACCTTGCTTGATATTGCAAGCAAATTCGAGGGTTTGCGTTTTATAGATATGGGAGGCGGGTTTGGAATACCCTATAAAAAGCAAAATGATGAGAAGCCGCTGGAATTGGAATCGTTCGGTCAGCAGCTTGCAGAAATCCTTCATGATTGGTCTGCCCGTTATAATCCAGATATCCAATTCATGTCAGAACCAGGGCGTTATGTTGTAGCAGAATGCGGGGTTCTGCTCGGAACAGTTCATGCGAAAAAGGAAAATGGCGGTATACAATATATAGGCACAGATTTAGGGTTTAATGTTTTGGTGCGTCCTGTTATGTACGATGCCTGGCATGACATTGAAATATATCCTTCGAACAGCAAAAATGAAAACTTGGATTGGGAAACAGTCACCATAGTCGGCAATATATGTGAAAGCGGCGACTTCATTGCCTATCAAAGGCTTTTGCCGCCTATTTCCATAGGAGATGTTATAGGTGTAATGGATGCAGGTGCGTACGGTTATTCTATGGCATCCAATTATAACAACAGGCTGCGGCCTGCAGAAGTATTAATACAGGAAGACGGCTCCCATAGATTAATCAGATACCGTGATACTTTAGAAGATTTATTGCGTCCCTTTCCCTCCAAGAAGTAATTCTTTATACAGTAATAACACAATAAAAGCAGCAATCTGTGTCCATTAACGCACGATTGCTGCTTTGCTTTTTCTATCTATGAATGAGGTATGCAGATAATCTGACCAATCTGCAGCGTATTCGGATTGACACCAGGGTTGGCATCTAACAAAGCTTGAAGGCTGATATTGAAACGTGCTGCAATGTTAAAGAAAGTATCCCCGGCACGAATTACATATTCGCTTGAACCGCTGGGACATCTGCCCTGTGAAGGTGCAGGAATGCATATTATCTGGCCTACCCGCAAAAAATTAGGATCTATGCCTGGGTTGGCCGCAATAATTGCCGCAACAGTTACATTAAACCTGTTTGCCAGGGCAAACAAGGTATCACCGCTTCTTATTGTATAATACTGGCCTCCTGGACATGGCGGAAGACCCGGGCGAGGAATACAGATTCTCTGGCCTATCATTAAGCGGTTGGGATCAACACCTGGATTAGCTGCCATAATTGCATCAACCGTAGTATTAAAGCGTGCAGCCAAAGAGAAAAAGGTGTCACCTGCCTGAATTATATATGGCTGAGTACCCGCTGGACACTCGCCAGGCATTGGGGTTACAGGAATACAAATCCGCTGACCTATCATCAGACGGTTGGGATCTACACCGGGATTTGCTGCCATAATAGCAGCTACAGTGGTATTGAAGCGTATTGCCAATGAGTAGTATGTGTCGCCGGCACGAATAGTATAAGGCTGGGTGCCGCTGGGACACGTCTGATAAACATCATATCCGCCGTACATATATATATTTCACCTCCAATTGGATATGTTACATTATATGCATGATCATTGGAGATGTTCGTAACGACGACGGATAATCACCGGTTAAATAAGCTAAGGCAAAGGCAATACTCTCGAGTTATGGTATTCCAAATAACTGTAGTATATATCATCCTTATAATGGTGCGGGCCGTCTTTATTTACAATTTTCCAGTTATCCTGAATATCCAGGTTAATAATTCTTGTATCTGCAGGATATTTTTTATGAATCCTTGTAACATAGCCGATTTTACAGTAGGGAATAAGCCTGTTGTATATTTCCCCTCCTCCAATTATAAAAATGTCATCATCTTTATAGGAAGCAAGCAGATCAAATAGTTCAGAAAAAGAATTGCATATAATTGCCCCTTCAGCTGTGAAATCTTTTTGTCTGGTCAGAATAATATTGGTTCTGCCAGCCAAAGGTTTTTTGCCGGGAAAGGTAAGCAAGGTTTTCCGGCCAAAGACTACAACCCTGTTAATTGTTCTTGCCCTGAATTGTTTTAAGTCATCTGGAATGGGCTGCAGTAAAGCTCCGTCCTTTCCTATATTCCATTCTTCATCTACTGCTACAATAAAATTCATTGAATTCACAGCCTTCCTTTATATTGCAATGGGTATGTTTTTTATTTGCGGCCCTGCTTTATATCCTACCAGCTCAAAATCATCTACGGTAAAGTCGTAGAAGTTCTTTACATCCGGATTAATTATAAGTTTTGGCGCCGGATACTGAGGACGTTTTATCAGCTCTTCCACTATGGGAATATGCCTGTCATATATATGAGCATCTGCAATTACATGAACCAACTCACCAGCTTTTAATCCGCTGACTTGAGCAAACATATGCACCAATATGGCATATTGGCATACATTCCAATTATTAGCAGGCAAAACATCCTGGGATCTTTGATTTAATATAGCATTTAACTTATCTCCGGTTACATTAAAAGTTATGCTGTAGGCACAAGGATAAAGATTCATCTCGTGCAGATCACTATGGTTGTACATATTGACAATAATTCTGCGACTGTAAGGGTTATGCTTTAAATCATACAAGACCCGGTCAACTTGATCAAACTCTCCTTCCTTGTATTTGTGTTTGATAGAAAGCTGATAACCATATGCCTTGCCGATTGACCCATCCTCATCTGCCCAAGCATCCCAAATACGGCTGTTCAGATCCCTTATATTATTGGATTTTTTCTGCCAAATCCATAAGAGTTCATCAATGGCCTTTTTTAGAGGAGTCGGCCGCAGTGTAAGAATAGGGAATTCTTCTGACAAATCATACCGATTTACTACGCCAAACTTTTTTATAGTATGCGCCGGCGTACCGTCCTCCCAAACAGGCCTTACCTTTTGCCCTTGGGTGCTTACTCCATTTTCCAATATATCTATGCACATGTTAATAAATATTTCGTCTGCTTTGCTCAATTTATTCCCTCATTTCTTCCCACATGTTTGTTTTACACCATTATAACAGAAAATCCCTTGAATGAATATATAATGCGAGTGCGTTATCATTTTGAAACTAAAATGACGCCTGCCCAATCCAGGCATGACGTCATTTATAAAAGTTTTAAGACTTACTCTTCCTGAAATAATGCAGTGGAAAGATATCTTTCTCCAGTATCAGGCAATAGGGCGACAATTGTTTTTCCCTTGTTTTCAGGACGTTTGGCAATTTGAGTTGCCGCATAGGCCGCCGCACCTGAGGAAATACCCACAATTAAGCCCTCATGTCTTGCCAAGGCTTTAGAAGTTGCAAAAGCATCCTCATTCTTTACCCTGAAAATTTCATCTATAATTGAAGTGTTTAGTACTTTAGGAATAAAGCCTGCGCCAATACCCTGTATCTTATGCGGCCCAGGCTGTTCACCCGACAGCACAGCAGAACTATCAGGTTCTACAGCAACAACTTTAAAATCAGGTTTTCTTTTCTTAATTACCTCTCCTACACCAGTTATGGTGCCTCCGGTTCCGACTCCGCCAACAAAAATATCTACTTGCCCATCGGTATCCCTCCATATTTCTTCAGCAGTTGTGGCCCTGTGAATTGCAGGATTAGCCATATTCTGGAACTGCTGAGGGATAAAGGAATGAGGAGTTTTGGCAGCAATTTCTTCGGCAGTGCGAATAGCTCCCTTCATGCCTTCAGTTCCAGGTGTCAGCACCACTTCTGCCCCCAGTGCTTTTAACAGGTTTCTTCTTTCAACGCTCATGGTTTCCGGCATAGTCAGTATCAGGCGGTAGCCTTTTGCAGCACATACAAATGCCAGAGCAATGCCGGTATTGCCGCTGGTAGGTTCAATTATTACCGAATCAGGCCGCAATATGCCCTTATCTTCTGCATCCTTGATCATAGCATAGCCTATTCTGTCCTTCACACTTCCTGCAGGATTGAAGTATTCCAGTTTTACCAACAAGCGTGCTTCAATTCCTTCTGCTTTGCTGTAATTTGACACTTCCAACAAAGGAGTGTTCCCAATTAAATCCACTAAGCTTTTTGCAATTTTTGACATACAATTTTTCCTCCTATTATTAAACTAACCGGCCGGCAGCCTCTAAAGCCTGGCCAAGATCATCTATCAAATCCTCTGCATCCTCTATACCAATGGAAAGCCGTATCATATCCGGAGTAACGCCAGCTTCTCTTTGCTTATCTTCGGACAACTGAGCATGAGTTGTGCTGGCTGGATGAATGACAAGAGATTTAGCATCCGCTACATTAGCCAGGAATGAAAACAGTTTAAGATTTTCAATGAATCGCTTTCCTGCCTCCAATCCTCCTTTAATGCCAAAGGTAAATATGGAGCCGGCACCTTTGGGGAAATATTTTTGTGCCAGCCCGTAGTATTTATTGCCCTTTAAACTGGGATAATTAACCCAGGAAACATACTCATGGGACTGCAGGTATGTAGCAATCCTCTTAGTATTGGATACATGGCGGTCTACCCTTAAAGACAAGGTTTCCAGTCCCTGAAGAAAAAGAAAGGCGTTAAAAGGACTAAGGCAGGCACCTGTGTCTCTCAGTAATTGAACGCGTGCTTTGGTTATATAGGCAGCAGGCCCTATATCATCCACATATCTTATGTTATTGTAGCTTGGATCAGGTTCTGTTAAACCGGGGAACCTTCCGCTTGCAGCCCAATCAAATTTACCTGAGTCAATAATTATTCCTCCTATAGATGTACCGTGACCTCCAATGAACTTTGTAGCTGAATGGACCACTATATCAGCGCCAAATTCTATGGGCCGAAGCAGGTAAGGAGTAGCAAAGGTATTATCAACTATTAATGGTATCCCATTACTATGTGCAATTTCAGAAATGCCCTCAATATCAGGTATGTTCATCCCGGGATTTCCGATGCTTTCCACAAATATGGCTTTTGTTTTGTCTGTTATAGCCTTTTCAAAATTCTCAAGATCGTCCGGGTTTACGAATACCGTATTTATTCCATATTTAGGCAGGGTTACTGAAAACAGATTGTATGTGCCCCCATACAAAGTTGAAGCCGATACAATCTCATCACCTGCACCTGCTATATTCATAATTGCATAGGTGATTGCAGCAGAACCTGAAGAAACTGCCAGTGCGCCTATCCCGCCTTCCAAAGCGGCCATTCTTTGCTCAAAAACATCAGTAGTTGGATTCATGATTCTTGTGTAAATATTCCCCGGCTGCCGCAAAGCAAACAAATCTGCAGCATGTTCTGTGTTGTCAAAAACATAAGATGTTGTCTGATAGATCGGAACAGCCCTGGAACCTGTTGCCGGATCCACTGTCTGCCCTGCATGTACTTGTAAAGTGTCAAATTTCCATTTCTTAATCTCCTTCATTTTTCAACTCTCCATTCTAATTCTATAAATTTTTTATACTATGGGTTCAAATATAATACATATACCCATCGGAACACTTTACTTTATAGTACTCATTCACTAAATCATCTAAAGTAATGGAATCAACTACTTCATCGATGCAGGAGTTTATTTTGTCCCAAACATTTTTCTTAATACAGTACAGAATTTTATTATCATATTCTTTATCCAAATCATCCACTACTGATAAGTGCCCTTCGAGGGTGCGGAGAATCTGACCCACTGTAATATTCTGAGGCTTATCTCCTAACATATATCCTCCCTGTGCTCCTTTTATGCTTTTGACCAAACCAGCTTTGCGAAGGGCGGAAAAAACCTGTTCCAGGTAACTTACTGAAATATCTTGATTTTCCGCAATGCTGCTAAGTGAAACATGCTCATTTGCAGAATTAACGGCTAAATCTACCATGGCCCTTAATCCATATCTTCCTTTTGTTGAAATCCTCATAATAATCACCGCCAGAAATAATTCCTAGTATTCCTATATGTTTTATACATAATACTATATGATCCATTTACTGTCAATATGTAAATAGAAAAAAAATAAAAGTGTATCTTATCGATACACTTTTATAAAAGAAATCTATTCTCTGGCCAGTTTATAGATTTCTATAATATCTTCCTTATTAAGCTTAACAAATTCCCCTACTGTTTCTGTATCTCCAGCAGTGCATTTGTCTGCCATTTCTTCTATGCGTTCTTCTTCTGCGCCTAATTGCTCAAGCGTTACTGGAAGGCCGATTGAAGCAAAGAACTCTTTAGTTCTTTCTATTCCTTTCAATGCCGTCCTCTCCGGATTATGGAAATCTTGTTCTACGTTCCACACTCGAACAGCAAATTGAACAAAGCGTGGAACATTATGCTTATAAACGTATTTCATCCAGGCAGGAAAAACAACAGCCAACCCTGCACCATGGGCAACATCATATATAGCACTTAGTTCATGTTCAATTTGGTGGGATGCCCAGTCTCCTACTCTGCCGGTACCAAGCAGATCATTGTGCGCTATGGTGCTTGCCCACATAATCTGTGCCCGGGCGGCATAGTCTTCAGGATTTTCTAGAACTATAGGTATATTTTCGATTATGGTCTTTAATGTGGCTTCACACAATCTGTCAGTAAAATCGACATCCGGTGTGTTGGTAAAATAACGCTCCATTATATGAGCCATTATATCGGCAGCACCACAAGCGGTTTGGTAAGGCGGCAGTGTGTAAGTTAATTCTGGATTCATAATTGCAAACTTTGGACGGAACAGTTCAGTGTCAACACTCTTTTTGTACCATCCATCTTCATTGGTTAATACGGAACCAGTGCTGGCTTCACTGCCTGCTGCAGGTATTGTAAGGACCACGCCTACCGGAAGACATTTCTCTACTTCTGCCTTGCCTATATAAAAATCCCAAACGTCTCCCTCATAATATACTCCTGCAGAAATGGCTTTAGCAGAATCTATTACGCTGCCTCCTCCTACCGCAAGAATAAAAGGTATGTTCTCTTCCCTGCAGATTTTAATTCCTTCACGCACAAGAGATACTCTTGGATTCGGCTGCACCCCGCCCAGCTCTACAAACTCTACGCCGTTATTTTTTAAAGATGCAACTACCCGATCATATAAACCTGTCTTCTTAATGCTCCCCCCGCCATAATGAAGCAGAACCTTGCCGGCATGTTTTTTTACCTCTTCTCCAACCTGATGTTCAGTACCTTTCCCAAAGATAATCTTTGTAGCATTCTGGAATGTAAAATTATTCATTTCCCCACCTCTTTCTCTGTATTCGATATCTATGAGCTGTTTAAATATATGATACCATATTACATACCTGTTCAAACCTCACAACTCTACTCTGTTGTTGCAGTTGCCCCCTGGCTTCTTAACATACTCTTCATGCCGTCTGAAAAGCGTATTGTTTTGTCAGGCATTACCCAAACAGCTTCAATTCCTTCCAGATTTTCAACCAAAGTCAGTCCTTCTTCATATGATAGCAGAAATAATGCTGTTGATAAGTAATCTGCAATACCTGCGTCTTCAGCAACTACAGTAACTGATCTAAAGTTATCTCCCGGCATTAAGGTGTCAGGATCTATTATATGATGAATACGTTTCCCATCATGGATATAATATCTTTGATAATCACCGCTGCTTACTACTGATGCATCATTTATATATATGATATCCAGGGTATTTTCCACATCATTTACTACAGGCTTATCAGGATCCTGTATCCCTATGCCCCATCGCTGCCGGACCCCATCCATGGGCTGGCCAATCACCCGAATATTGCCTCCCGGACTTAATATACCCGATACAAAACCTGCTTCTTCAACCTCTCTGGCAACTATCTCCGTTGCAAAGCCCTTGGCTACGGCCCCAACATCCAGGCTCATACCCTTTTCCTTTAAAAAGACAGTACGGTTTTCCTCATCAATAATTACTTTATTTATATCAGTCAGCAAAGAAGCAGCCTTAAGCTTTTCCATGGAAGGAATGCCAGTATTGCCAGGATCATACTGAGCATCAACAAAATAATCATGCCAGATTTCCAATACCGGGCCTAAGGCAATGTTAACCTTACCATTAGTTTTACTGTACCACTCCTTGGAAAAAAGAATTAGATCAATGATTTCCTTTTCAACTTTCACAGGCTTTATTCCTGCATTGTCATTAATAGTCTTAATATTGTTTATGCCATCGTAGGTGTTATATTTATCATACAGTTTATGCAGTTCTGCAAAACGTGAGTTGATTAAGTTGAAATAAGTTTCGAACTCCTTTTCGCTTTGAGTGTATCCAACAATGGCAGTATAAGTATCGAAACTGCCAAAAAAACTGTCGCTGTGCTTTTCGTATTTTGTCTGACGGCATCCCGTTATGTTAACCATAAGTATTACTGCCAGCAAAAGAATAGTCAGTTTATTTCTCATCAGTTTTTTCACCCTTTAAGGAAAAAACCCTCCCACATGAGTGGGAGAGTTTGCTAACGTGGTTAAGTAAATCTGAATTATTTTGCCCTTTCATAGGATTTGGATACAGCTGCGATATAATCCTGCACGCTGATTGTAACCAGAGAAGTAAGATCAGGATCATCCGGCACAGCAGGATGCGCATCGTCAACTTTCTTTGTTTTCATGCTCTTAATCTCATCCAAGGTTTTGCCGGCCATCCATTTTTCAAGTTCAGCAATCTGTTCATACCATTCCTTGCCTATCTCGGAATTCTTTTTCATTCCGTATTCATCGCCAAGCTCGACCTTGGTCTTGTATTCAGCATTGGGATCTGAGGTCAGATTACCATCCTTGTCGAAGTTTACTCTTGTCTGGGCATTATCTATAATGGTGCCGGCCGTCTTGCCATCAGAGGTAATAGCTGTTGCAGCCATAATTGTGTCTACTTGTGCAACCGGACCGTTCTCACCTTCTGCTTCCTTTGAACTACCAATGGAGATTACTACGCCTAAACCTACCTTTTCAGCGCTATCCACATCTCTCGCTTTTTCCCATGCCTCTTCTACAACTGCTATATAATCCTGCACACTGATAGTAACCAAAGAAGTAAGGTCAGGATCATCCGGTACGGCAGGATGTGCATCGTCAACTTTCTTTGTTTTCATGCTCTTTATTTCATCAACGGTTTTTCCTACCATCCATTTTTCAAGTTCAGCAATCTGTTCATACCATTCCTTGCCTATCTCAGAATTCTTCTTCATACCATATTCATCGCCAAGCTCAACTTTCGTTTTCAGCTCAGCAGAAGGATCTGAGACCAGTTTCCCATCTTTGTCAAAGTTTACTCTGGTCTGTGCAGTATCAATAGTGACAGATACCACTTTGCCGTCTTTGTCAAAACCAACCGCAGCCATTACGGTATCAACCTGAGCCATGGGGCCATTTTCACCGTCTGCACTCTTAGACTTTGCAATTGACGTAAGCTGCCCCAAACCCAGCTTTACAATTCCGTCTGCACTGCTGCTCCCGCTGCCCTGTTCAGAACCCGGAGCAGGTGTGTCGTCTTTCTGCCCACCGCAGCCGACGATTGCAAAAACCAAAATAAGAACAAGTAGTAAAGACAATAGTTTCTTCATTCTTTCCCCTCCATAAACAAATATATGTAGATTAAAAACGACAACATTATACCATATTGTTAAGCATCAGACAATTACTTGTTAAAATATTTTCTTTACAGCTAATGCTTCTACCAAATATAAGTACCCAACCTGTCTATTACATAACAATTAATTTTTATTTAGATTGTTAAATAAGCCGGCTGCAATGTTATCATTCAGCCCATAAAGTTCATTCTCATATTGCTGCCAGTCTGTTATTTCCTGTATGCTTTTTCCGAATAAGATCATTTCCAGGTTTCTTCTTATTTCATTAACAGGTGCCAGATCTTCCCCTGAAGAATATTTTTTTAAAATCTGCAAAGTCACTAGCAAACTGTCAAAGGCCTGCTTCCTGTTAAACGGCTTATCAGTTTTTCTTATATCTTTTATGTTTTTGTCATAATATTTTAACAATCCATCATTAAGGCCATACCGGATCAATGTTTTTGTGTAACCCACAATGCATTTATTTCCCTGACACATGCCGCATTTTTCTGCACCCAGGCATATGTTTTCAAAATCTTGCCTTATACGTTTATAATAGCTATGAAGATCCTTTGACCTGCGAATCATAGCGGTTTCCTGATTCTTGCGGCTGACAGCAATAAGGGATCTTACGTAGTATACTACTGCAATAATAATTACAACAAAAAACAATAAAGTATTTATAGGGGTAAGCAAGCGTGGCGGCAGATTTTCCGCCAGTCTGACAATGCCAAAGAAGAGAAATAAGGCTGACGTAGTTATTCGAATAGCAGTTTCCGGCAATTTATCTCCCAGTCTTTTTCCTATAAATATGCCAATTGCTCCAGTAACAGACATTCCCAGAATTGTTCCGGCAAAAATCATGACAGGATAAACAGCCTGAGAAGCCAAAACAATAGCAGTTAATTGGGTTTTGTCACCAAATTCCCCAATAAAATAAATGCTTGCAACTGTAAGTATCGGCCCAAATTTCAGATTATTACCTGTATAGTTTTCTTCTGATAAATCAGGTTTTAAAGTTCTAACCCCAAATATTACAAAAACAAAGCCTGCAGCAATTTGTATTGCTTTTATAGGCAGAAAGGATGAAACAAGACTGCCGAATAGCACAGCTAAACCATCATTAAGAAAAGCCCCTATAAGAATGCCTGACAAAACTTTTCTAACAGGATATCTTGCAGCAAAGGCCATGGCCAAAAGCTGGCTTTTATCACCCATTTCAGCAAGAAAAACCAGCAGAAAAGCTTCAGCAAATTCGTGAAACATCATATCCTCCAATAAATACAGCAATAACAACTAATATTAAAGTCGATAGCAGGCTTTTTGTCAACCTGTTTTCGCTTACCAATGCAAGATTGAAAAAGCCCGAAACTGTATTTTGGTTTTATTATTGCCTTTCAGCAAATATCTTATATACTAATGTATATATCCAAAAAATAAAAGAATATGTAATTATCATTAGTAAATACGGGAGGTCAATTAATGGTATCTGATAAGGTTAAAACCAAAATGTCTCAGTCTTCCTGGATTCGGGCTATGTTTGAAGAAGGCGAAAAACTGCGCAAGCAATACGGATCGGATAAAGTATTCGATTTTTCGCTGGGAAATCCATTTTCGGAACCTCCTAAGGCAATTAAGGACACCCTGAAAAATTTTATAAATTCCAATGAACCCGGCCTTCATAAATATATGAACAATGCAGGTCATCCGGATGTAAGAGAAAAAATTGCAAAACATATTTATAAAAATACTGGTATTGATCTGACTGAAAAGCATATTATCATGACCTGCGGGGCAGCCGGAGCACTTAATGTGGTTTTCAAAACAATCTTGAACCCTGGCGATGAAGTGATTATATTCTCTCCTTATTTTCCCGAGTATCTTGCTTATATTGACAACCATGGCGGTAAGGCCATTATTTCTCCATGCAGACCTGATACCTTTGAACCAAATATTGAAGATTTGGAAACCAAAATTACGCCGGCTACCAAAGCAATTCTTTTAAACTCTCCTAACAATCCCACCGGTGCAGTTTACAGTGAAAATATACTGAATAACATGGCGGAGCTTGTGCACAAAAAAGAAAGAGAATATTCAACAAATATCCTTATTATATCAGATGAACCATATAATCAATTGGTTTATAGCAACAAACCAGTGCCGTCCATATTAAAGATATTTCCTAATTCGGCTGTTATTAATTCTTTCAGCAAATCGCTCTCCTTGCCGGGCGAGCGAATCGGGTATATAGCAGTTAACCCTTCCATAGCAGACGCGGAACTGCTGATCAACGGCATGGTATACGCAAACCGTATTCTAGGATTTGTAAACGCACCAAGTTTGTTCCAAAAAGTAATTGCCAAGTGTCTGGATGAAAAAGCAGACATTAATATATATAAAGAAAGGCGTGACTATCTGTATCATCACCTAATAAGATTGGGTTTTTCATGTGTTCTGCCGCAAGGTGCATTCTACCTGTTCCCAAAGGCACTGATTGATGACGATGTTGAGCTTGTCAGAAGAGCCCTAAAATATAACTTGCTTTTGGTGCCGGGAAGGGGTTTTGGATGCCCGGGCTATATAAGAATCTCTTATAGCGTAAGTATGGATACAATCCGTAATTCAATACCGGCTTTTGAAGCCCTTGCAGCAGAATTCTCATAAAAAACCGCATCTTAACGATGCGGTTGAATAAGTGTCTATGGCAATATGAGTAAATATTATTATTGCTCTTTTTTGTTCTGCAGTTTATGAATTATATTGAAGCCATGCTCTTCAATAGCTTTTTCGATTATTTCGGTATTTAAAGAATTAAGTCCTACTACTATTGCACTTTTGCCGCTTTCTCCCCGATAAACAGCAATTCTGGTGATGTTAGCGCCGTATTGGCCGATTATGCTGGTCAAGTTGGACATTATGCCCGGCTCATCAGTTGCCTCAATGGTGAGTCTGGTGCCATATTCCCGAAAACCTAGAAGTTCAATAAATGAATCAAATATATCGCTTTCCGTGATTATGCCTACTAATCTACCCTTTTTGTCGACTACAGGAAGGAAGCTTACCTTGTTGTCCCTCATTAAAGTAGCTGCTTCTTCAAGAAGTGCATCGGGAGAGATGGTAACCAGATCTTTGCTCATTATTTGCTTAATCTTTGTGTTGGTCAGCAGGTAAGTAATCTCACCCATGCTGAGACTTGTTGCCTTGGAAGGAGTATATCGGTCAATATCAGTTTTGGAAACTACGCCCACCAACTTACCCTTATGCATAACGGGGAGGCGCTTTACATTATGCTGAGCCATTAATTCATGGGCTTCAGGAATGGTTTGGTCAGCATCAACAGTGAAAGGGTTGGTGGTCATTTTTGTTTTAACAAACATAAGCGCTAACCTCCTAAATAGGCTTTTTTAATTTCATCGCTCTTCATCAGCTCAGAACCGGTTCCGGAAAGTACAATGGAACCAGTTTCCAATACATATGCCCTGTCTGCTATTTGAAGCGCCATACTAGCATTTTGTTCGACCAATAATATAGTTGTACCTGCACTGTTTATATTTTTAATTATACGAAAAATTTCCTGTACCAGCAAGGGTGCCAAACCCATGGAAGGTTCATCCAGGAAAAGAATTTTTGGCCGGCTCATCAAAGCCCTGCCTATGGCAAGCATTTGCTGCTCCCCTCCTGACAGGGTTCCTGCTGCCTGTTTTTTTCTGTCATACAAAATAGGAAAATGTTCATATACAGTTTCCAAATCTTTTGCAATACCTTCCTTGTCTTTTCGAAGGTAAGCGCCTAACTCCAAGTTTTCCAAAACCGTCATGTCCGGAAAAACTCTCCGGCCTTCCGGTACATGAGAAACCCCCATTTTTACACGTTCCTGTGCAGATGTATGGGTTATGTCTTTTCCATTAAGTATGATTTCCCCATCGGCAGGTTTTTCCAACCCGGATATAGTGCGCAATGTGGTAGTCTTGCCGGCTCCATTTGCACCAATTAAGGTAACTATCTCTCCGTCATTTACGGTCAGAGAAATCCCTTTTAATGCATGAATTACTCCAAAATAAACATGTAAGTTTTTAATCTCCAGCATTGCTGACATCCTCTCCTAAATAAGCTTTGATTACTCGTTCGTTTGATTTTATTTCCTCCGGAGTTCCTTCCGCTATCAGCAAGCCGTAATCTAATACATATATCCGCTCACATATTTTCATAACCAAGGACATATCATGTTCAATTAACAGTATGGTTAAGTCAAATTTCTTCCTGATCCACTGGATCAATTCGGTCAGCTGCACAGTCTCCGCCGGGTTCATACCGGCAGCAGGTTCATCCAGTAAAAGTATGATTGGCTTGGCAGCCAATGCTCTTGCGATTTCCAAATGACGCTGTTCTCCATAAGGTAAATTTTTAGCCAATTCATCTGCTTTGCTGTCCAGCTTAGTAATACGCAGGAGTTCCATACATTCTTCCAATATACGTTTTTCCTCCCTTTTATAGGAAGGAAGGTGAAATAATCCTGAGATTAAACCATAGTTTATATTTTGATGCATGGCTATCCTGACATTGTCCAGAACAGTAAGATCATCAAAAAGCCTTATATTCTGAAAAGTGCGGGCTATCCCAGCTTTACAGATATTATAGGGTTTTTGGCCTTGAAGCTCCTTTTTTTCCCCGTTTGCTTCAAGAATAATGCTGCCAGAGGAAGGTTGGTAAATACCTGTCAAAAGGTTAAATACTGTAGTCTTACCTGCACCATTAGGTCCAATTAGCCCGACCAGTTCTCCCTTCTTTAGCTCCATATTCAGATTGGCAACAGCAGTCAGCCCCCCAAAGGATTTAGTCAGTTTCCGTATACTAAGTATTGCCATTTATTTCTCTCCCTTCCTGGCAGGCCACAAACCGCCCAGATTCCTGAATACTTTCATCGAAATCTCCTTGGATCCCATAAGCCCTTGGGGACGGAAAATCATAATTATTACAAGCAGCAAGGCATATATTATCATTCTCAGGTCAGAAAAATCCTGCAATATTGTAGAAATAATTGCAAGAAGAATAGCGGCCAGTACTGATCCCGATAAACTTCCCATGCCGCCAAGCACAACTATTACCAACACGTCAATGGATTTTAAAAATCCAAAGGTATTGGGATTGAGATAATAAAAATATGCTGCATACAATACACCGGCAATTCCGGCACACAAGGAACCAATAGTAAAGGCAGTTACTTTATATCTTGTGCTGTTTATCCCCATAGCTTCTGCTGCAATTTCATCCTCCCGGATTGAAATACAGGCCCGGCCATGGGTAGACTTCAGGAAGTTAGATATAAGCAGCACAGTTCCAACGGTAAAAATATATAAAAAGACCCAATTTGTAAACCTGGGAATGCCGCTTAAGCCGGCAGCTCCGTTGGTAATTTCCAGATTAATAAATATAATTCTTATAATTTCCGACATGCCAAGAGTGGCTATAGCCAGGTAATCACCTCTTAAGCGCAATGTAGGCAATCCGACTACAAATCCAACTACAGCAGCCAGCAATGCACCCATAACTATACTGGCGAGGTAACCCCATATAGTAGGCATACGCAATAATGTTAAACCGCATACATAAGCGCCAATAGACATAAAACCGGCATGGCCAAGTGAAAACTGCCCTGTAAAACCAGTTATCAGATTAAGGCTGACAGCAAGTATGATATTGATACAAATTGTAGCGATGGTTGCCTGCAAATAATCATTGATGATTCCAACCTGTACCAGCAGCTGCACAAGTACAAAGGTTATGATTATAAATAACCATTTCCGCCATGGTGCAAGTTTTTGTGTCAAGTTCTTCATACCTACACCTTCTCCCTGATGTTTTTACCCATAATTCCGGTAGGTTTTACAATAAGAATGAGAATTAAAATTGCAAACACCACCGCATCCCGATACATAGAATTTATATAACCTGATACCAGAACTTCAACTAATCCAATCAGGTATCCTCCGATCATTGCTCCGGGTATTATGCCGATACCACCCAAAACAGCAGCAATAAAAGCTTTCAAGCCCGGCATAGTACCCATTAAGGGATTAATGGAGTTATAATAAACGCCGACCAGAATTCCTGCTGCTCCCGCCAATGCAGAACCCAATAAAAACGTAAATGAAATGGTGGTATCAACGTTTATCCCCATCAGCTGAGCTGCATCTTTATCCATGGAAACAGCACGCATCGCTTTCCCAATCCGCGTTTTCTTAACTATAAACTGCAGTAATGTCATTAATATTACGGTAATTATAACAATCAAAACCTGCTGCATGTTTATCAGCAGGCCGCCGATTTGGAACCGCTTTGTCATGATACCGGTCATTTCCGGATAAGTACGAACACCAGCGCCTACAAAGAACATAGTAGTGTACTGAATAAACAATGAAACACCAATAGCTGTAATCAGCACAGCAATGCGGGCGGAATTCCTCAAAGGCTTATATGCAATTTTTTCAATGGCAATGCCAATCATTGTACATATAACCATGGAAATCAGCAGGGATGGTAGAAAACCCAGCTTAAATGTACTCATACAGAAATAACCTATATATGCGCCCAACATATATATTTCGCCGTGTGCAAAGTTAATAAGCCTTATGATGCCGTATACCATAGTATAGCCCAATGCTATCAATGCATAAATGCTGCCCAGCGAAACGCCGTTGATAATTTGTTGCAAAAGCTGTTCCACACATCTCCCCTACTTTCCATATATAACTCAATAAATACGCATAAGTGAGGATAATAATCCTCACTCATACGTCTTTTACATATTATATTACAATTCATTCAGCAAAACAATTTTTTATCAATGTGTTGGTGCATTGTACTAATTCAAGCTCAGTCTTTCGCTGGCGTGCTGTTTACCGTCTTTCAGCTCAATTACAATAAGGGCTTTAACAGGGTTGTGGTTTTCGTCAACGCTAAAGTTGCCTGTAACACCGTTGAAATCCTCTATGGCTTCCAAAGCATTCTTTACAGATTCGCCGTCCAGCTTTTCTGCACGCTTAACTCCTTCAACGACGAATCTGGCCAGGTCATAACCAAGAGCATTAAATGCATCCGGCTGCTTACCGTATTCCGACTCAAAAGACTTAATGAAGTCTTGAACAACAGGATCCTGATCCAATGATGAGTAGTGGTTGGAGAAGTAAACATCATTCAGTGCGTCTGCTCCGGCCAGGTTTACAAGTTCAGGGGAATCAAATCCGTCAGCTCCAAGTATCGGAACATCAATTCCCTGTTCTCTGGCTTGTTTAATTATAAGCCCTGCTTCCTCATAATATCCAGGTATGAAGATTACGTCAAAGTCTTCGCCTTTTATCTTGGTTATAATGGAATTAAAATCTGTGTCCCCTGCCACATAAGCTTCCTGTGCTACAATAGTGCCTCCGCCGGCTTCAAAAGTCTTAGTAAAGTTTTCTGCGAGACCTTTGCCGTAGTCACTGGAGCTGTCCATAATTACAACTGCTTTACTCTTATTCAGATTGTTCAGGGCATAATTAGCCATTCCTGTTCCTTGATATGAGTCATTAAAGCAAATGCGGAAAGCATATTCCTTAACGCCGCTCTCATCTACAGTAACATCATCTGCAGTAGCAGAGCCGGACACTACCGGAACCTTATTCTGCATTGCAACAGGAATGGTTCCTTTGAAGGCTCCCGAAGTAGCAGGACCCATGACAGCAAGAACCTTGTCCTGGGTTATTAACTTAGTAGTTAAAGTAGTTGCTTCAGCTACGTCTGACTTATTGTCATACTTGACCAGCTCAATCTTTTTGCCGTCAATTCCGCCGGCTTCGTTTATTTCCTTGACAGCCAGTTCAATGCCTTCTACTGAGCTTCTGCCGTAAGTGGCAACATTGCCGCTTAATTCATAGTTCACACCCAGCTTAATTGTATCGGAATTGTCAGCAGACTTTGAACAACCAACAATTAATGACAAAACAACCAATACAGAAGTTAATAATAAAACTACTCTTTTCATGTCAAGCCTCCTATAAAAAAATATTATTAATAATTTACTATACGTATATAACTATGTCAATATACAAAATGCATATTTATACTAATTTTCAAATTTGTTCAAGAACGCCTTGGTGCGCTCATGTTTTGGATTATTTATAACTTCTTCAGCCGGCCCCTCCTCAACAATTACACCCTCGTCCATAAATATTATTCTGTCTGCCACATCTCTGGCAAAATTCATTTCATGAGTTACCACCACCATGGTCATTTTTTCCGCCGCCAGATCACGAATGACTTTAAGAATCTCACCAGTCAGTTCGGGATCCAAAGCTGATGTAGGTTCATCAAAAAACAAAATTTTAGGGTGAAGGGCCAGAGCTCTTGCAATGGATACCCTCTGTTGCTGACCTCCGGACAACTGATAAGGATATGCATTTTCCTTATCAGTCAAACCTACCTTTGCCAGTAACTCCCTGCCTTCTTTATAAGCCTCATTTTTATCTCTTTTTTGAACTACAATGGGAGCATCTATTATATTTCTTATAACCGAAAAATGAGGGAATAAATTAAAATCTTGAAATACCAGCCCAAAATATCTTCTTATCTTTCGCAGTTTCTCCGGCGGAGCATAAACTGCCTTACCGGATGAATTAGTATGCACAGCCCTTTCACCTAAATAAATTAGTTCGCCGGAATCCATGGTTTCAAGCAGGGTAAGGCACCGGAGCAATGTAGATTTGCCTGATCCGGAAGGCCCTATAATACCTATTACTTCCCCTTCATTTACTTCAAGGGAAATACCATTAATGACATCCAAGTCCCCAAAACTTTTCTTTAGGGATTTTACTTCAAGGATTTTCATTCTTTCCTCCTATCGGTAATAGCTGAATTTCTTCTCCAGCCATTCCATGCCAAATGCAACAAAATAGTTAAATATATAATAGAATACTCCTGCAGCTATATAAGGAACAACCGATTGTTCCTTGGATGCAATGGCTTTTGCCGCTAAGAACATCTCTGATACTGAAATTACCTGAGCCAAAGCTGTATCTTTTACCAGGGTTATCGTTTCATTGGTTACAGAGGGTAATATGCGTTTTATTACCTGAGGAAGAATTATTCTCATAAAGGTCTGTGACCTGCTGTAACCCAGTACCTTTGCAGCCTCATACTGTCCTATAGATATGGACTCAATTCCGCCCCGATATATTTCTGCAAAATAAGCAGCGTAATTCAAAACAAATCCAATAATCACCGCAACAAAACGGTACCCTTGGGGCAGCCTGATGCCAAAAAGGTAGTAAGGCCCGAAATAAACTACCATCAGCTGCAACATGAGTGGAGTGCCCCTCATTATGGAAATATATAGTTTTATTGGAATACGCAATATAACACATTTAGACATCCGGCCCAAGGTTATGATTAAACCCAGTGGAAGAGATAAAATTAATGTCAATACAAAAATTTCGATTGATACCAGCATGCCTTCGCCGAGTTTTGCTAAAAGCACTGATAATTCCACTTATGGACACTCCATTTCATAGTCAGATCAATTGTTTATTACTACAAGGTTTATTTGCCAATAATAGTTACATCTTTGCCAAACCATTTTTCAGATATAGTTTTCAAGGTTCCGTCTTCTGCCATTTCCTCCAACGCTTCCTGAACTTTGTCCCGCAAAACAGTATTTCCTTTTAAGAACCCAACGCCATAAAGTTCCTCCTGCAGTGTTTCATCAAGGGCTTTGAATTTGCCTTCTGCTTTTTGCATGCGATAATTTGCTACAACCTCATCCATAGCAACCGCATCTACTCCTCCTGCTTCCAAGTCCATCAAAGCGCTGTTATAATCGGGGGCAGTAACATACTCCCCAAAGGTTTCCAGTAATTCCGGATTGTCTTTTAGTGCTGCCTCTGCACTGGAATCCACTTGCACGCAGACAGTTTTTCCTGCCAGATCTTCCAAAGTGCTTATATCTGAATCTGCACGTACTACAAACACCTGTTTATTGGCCATGTATGGCTCAGTCCATGTATATCCATCCTCTCTGCCATTTATGGTAAACCCGTTCCATATACAATCAATGTTTCTTGTGGATAATTCTTCATCTTTAGCATCCCACGCAATAGGCTGCAAGGCCAATTCCAAATTCAAACGTTTCGCTACTTCAGCGGCCAGCTCCAGGTCAAAACCGGTAAATTCCCCATCATCTCCCACAAAACCCATTGGTGGAAAGTTTTGATCGAATCCAACAGTGAATTTGCCTTCATTTACTGTTAACCCTGCTGTATCTTTGGATGAGGCACAGCTTGCCAAAGCAAATGCTCCAATCAAAAAAGCTATAATGACTGCCAATACTTTTTTCATTTGAACCCCCCGCTTTGCTATAAAGTAAGATTTATTCAACTGATATGGTATCACATTAGCGTGATAAAGTAAATGATAAAAAATTATATATATATTCAGCTGTCAATAAAAAACATTTGACATAAGGCTCATAGTGTAATACATAAAGCATGGTTTTGTAATAAACATATAAAGTAAAGCCATTAATTTCATTAGTTAAGCACAATAAAACAAGAGAAGCATTTAAGATATGTTAATAGGATAAGATATGAAACTTTCTTATTTACTATCTGTATCCTGATGGTTAGATTGGCCATCTGAACTTGAATCCAAGATACTCAGCTTAAGACGCTTAACCCTGGTTCGGTAAACATCCAGTATCAGCCATCTGAGATTATTATATACAACAACTTCGCCTTTCTTGGGAAACCGCCCGATTATTCCTGTGATGAATCCTCCAATGGTTTCATAGTGTTCTGATTCCAGGCTTGTTCCCAGCTCCTCATTCAAATCATTCAGTCTGGTTAATCCGTCGATTATATATTCAGTAGGTGAGATTTGCTGGATTTCGTCAATTATATCATCGTGTTCATCACCTATATCCCCGAAAATTTCTTCAACCATGTCTTGCATTGTAACAATGCCTGCAGTGCCGCCGTATTCATCAACTACAATAATCATTTGCAGGCGTTTTTTTCTCATCTCTTCAAATAAATCAACAATTCTTTTGTTTTCATATGTGAAATATGGCTTGCGGATTATTTGCCTTATATCAAAGGCGTCCTTACTATTATTATAAAAGAATAGATCTTTTACATGTAAAACCCCTACGATGTTATCTATAGAATTTTCATAAACCGGCATACGGGAATAACGTTCCTTTCGGAACCTGTCCCAAATCTCATCATAGCCGGATTTTACATCAATAGCTGCAATATCGGTTCTTGGTATCATAATATCCTTAACCTGCGAGTCGGCAAATTCAAATACATTGTGGATCATTCTTTTTTCTTCCGGATCTATCACACCTTCCAAGTGTCCTACGTCAACCAGGGTTCGGAGCTCTTCTTCAGTTATGTGTGGAGTTTTCTCTGTAGTTTTCCATCCGAAAATACGGATAATAAGATTACTGATGGCCATAAGAACTGTAATGATGGGATTTAAGATTCGAATCAATATCTCAATTAAGCCAGAGACTTTGAACGAAAACTTTTCAGGATTTATTTCCGCTATTAGATTTGGAAACAATTCACCAAAAATAAGAATTATAAGTATCATTCCTATAATAGCTGCAGCTGACCAGCCTTTACCAATATGTCGCAATGCCAACTGAACAGCAATCACAGTTGCTGCTATATTAACAGAATTGTCTGCAACTATTATTGCATTTCTCAGCTTGTCCGGAGACTCAAGAAGCTTCCATACATTTTCAGCACCCTTGACTTTTTCTTTAACCATTCCTCTTAGGCGAATCCGGTTTAAGGATAAAAAAGCAGTTTCCACAGCTGAGAAAAATGCTGACATAATAATTAAGATAACTAACAATAACAACCGCCAAGCACTATCTGAATCCAACCAAAAACACGCTCCTTAAAATATGCCCCGTATTCCGGTTTTTTTCATTTTACCACGCGGTGGATTATCTGTCTATATTACTGCATTCTCGTATGTTTACTGATGACCTGTTTGAAAAAACAATATTATGGCCATTAATATATTGATATTATAATTAAAGGAGTGTTGGGTATCATGGGTCAAGTAGAAGTGATTGCTAATCTGGTTGATAAGATGGCTTTTCAAATGGACTTGGATGGACATAAGCTGATAACCGATGCCAGTTATGAAGTTGGAGGTAATGATCTGGGACCTCGCCCTAAAAAACTGCTATTGGCAGGGCTTATCGGTTGTACCGGCATTGATGTAGTATCTATACTGAAAAAAATGAAAGTAGAACCAGAAAAATTCCAGTTGGAAGTAAAGGCGGGCAGCTCCGAAGAACATCCCAAAGTATATACCAATATACATCTAACTTATCGATTTAAAGGAAAAGATCTGCCCATGGATAAGCTGGAACGGGCGGTACAGCTGTCCCAAGAGAAATACTGCGCAGTATCTGCCATGCTCAAAAAAGCTGTGCCAGTTACTTATGAAATTGTTGTTGAATAATTAAACAGCAAAAAGCCCTGATCGTCTCAGGGCTGACAAATAGGGGTATTGATTTAAGGAGGCATTAAAATGCAACGCGTTGTACTTACTTTTAATGAAAATAATAAAACAATATTTTGAACTGCCTATTATCCAAATGTTAATAAATTGTTAACAACATTCCATCTGCTGTCCGGACATTGAATTAACCTATATTATAATAGGTAAAGAAATATTACATGCTGGGCATTCAGCTCGTTCGATAAGCATCCTGACAGAGTAACCTGCCCTGTATATCAATTGTTTTCCGCATTTATGACAATAGGTGGAATTATCAACACCTGGCATATTGCCCAAGTAAACGTAATGTAAATGTTTTTTAGCAATGACAGCCGCACGCTTTATTACTTCAATATCAGTGGCCGGCCTGCTCATCTTATAAGCAGGAAAATATCTGGAAATATGAAGCGGTATATTTTTATCTAAGTTTGATATAAAAGCAGCAATTTCTTCTATTTCTTCTTCCGTATCATTTAAACCGTTAACCAGCAAGGTTGTGACTTCTATGTGGCATCTTGTGTACGACATTTCAATGGTGCGTAATACCGGCTGCAAGCTTCCACCGCATATTCTGTGGTAGTATCGCTGCTGCATGGACTTAAGGTCAATATTCATGGCGTCTACATATGGAAGAAGTTCTTCCAATGGAGCGGCCTCTATATAACCATTAGTGACAAGAACTATGCTTAAATCCGGATATGCTTTTTTCAGTATCTTGGCTGTTTCCAATATATATTCGAACCAGACCACCGGCTCATTATAGGTAAAAGCTATTCCTATATTATTATCCGGCACTGTACAGCTGGCAGCAAGCTGATCCGGTGGAAGAAATTCGCTTTTGGACCTATAATGCGCTATAGAGTAATTTTGGCAAAAATCACATGACAAATTACATCCATAAGTTCCCACTGATAGAATTCTTTTGCCTGGTTTAAAATGATATAAAGGTTTTTTCTCAACCGGATCAACATGCATAGCTGTAATTTCGCCAAAGTTTTCTGTTTTTAATGTCCCTGCCTCATTAAGTCTTACAGAACAAATTCCTTTTTTCCCTTTTGAAAGCAGGCAATGGTGAGGGCAGAGATTACATCTGATTTGGCTGCCTTCCTTTTGCCAGTACGCAGCATTCTGGATCATTATTTATCCTCCTGAAAACGAATAACCTGGAACCTTTCAATGGAATATGGAGAACGGGGAGATATCCCGGCTTTTCCTAAAGCTATGCTTAATTGTTCTTTCGCTGTATCTACCCCTTCCAAATCCGGCAGCAACAACCCGGAACGCAGCCCGCTCCGCACTATAATTCCATATTTCTTGGGGTCCAGTTCATGGTATTCTGCCGGTTCCGGCTCAGTAAGTACATCCACGGAAAAATCCAGTTCATTCAATTCTTCTATAGTAACAGGCGGAAATCTGGGATCACGAGTTCCAGCCTCTACTGCATTTCTGATTATTTCCTCTGCTACGCAATTGGTTACTGGCACAACGGTTCCAATGCACCCTCTCAGTTTTCCATATTTCCTCAGCGTCACAAATACAGCCCTTTGTTGCTCTCTCATTTCCTGAGTAACGTAGTCAGGAATGCTCATATAACTCCCATTTTTCAAATAATGAGCTAAACTTTCCCTGGCCAACCTGACATAAGGATTCTGTTGTTTGTTTTTAATATTTATTTTCATAACCAAGTATCCTACGCCAAAAGTACCCTGGTATGAAAGAGTCTGCCCGTTGAACTCATGCCCATCCAAAGCACCTAAAAGAATATAATAGGAACGGAGAGCGCATTCACCTGCCTCTTCTATCATCTTTGGGTTCAAATTGAATATTCCGGATACATCACCCTGTTCAAGCAGCGTTCGAATTTCATTATCGAATTTTTCACCATAAGGACTGTATTCATATGGGCCGCCTTTAAGTAACCTGTGTGATAAATCCCCGCTCGCTATAAAAACAACATTCCTGTTGCTTTTTTCGACTGCATTTTTTATGCAGATACCAAAGTCATAAAGCTGTTTTTTGGGCAGCAGTCCATAGGTTATGTGAACCAATTCATAATCAGAGTATTTCTTATTGATAAAGTACATGGGCACCATAGCCCCGTGATCCAATTCATAAGAAGTTCCATATCTTACAGCAGATGATTTGGTTATGCTTACAGCCGGAATTCCTGCTCTATTGGATTGTTTCAATACTTGATTTGCTAACCCTGTATCGATTTTTGCATAGAACTTTACCTGGGGAGCCCGAAAATGGATCATGCTGCCCTGAATTTCACTATCATTCATAACAGCAATGGCATCTTGAAACACAGGCCCATGAGGTGTGATCAATATGATAGTGTCAGGTTTCATCTCTGCTATCTCTTCAGAGACTTTAAAAAATGCATCTGTTGTATCCTGGATAGCCGCTTCTTCTCCCCGGCCGATTTCAGGCAATATTATAGGAGGGTGAGGCATCGCATAATAACCGCAAATTTTACCCACACTATCACCTTCCCAATAGGATATGTTTCTTTATTAATCAAAAGGATGTGCACATTTGGGGCAATATTGGAAATCCTCATATGTAGTATAACCACACTGGCTGCACTTCTTCCAACCTGCATAACGTCCGGTTCGGACTATATGCAAATCCTCATCATGTAAAGTTATATTTTCTCCCCGGGCAATTCGTTTGCCCAACTCATTGTCAATTGTGTATAAGGTACCGCAACAACTAGTCTCAACATAGTAAGTTCTATTCCATCTAAAAACAGGAATAAAAAACAGGCTAAAATACATATACTCCATGAAAACCCTGTACCTTCCATATTTGCCACATACACGACATACTACAGACTGATGAAAATCTAATTCTTTTCGGTCGTTTGCTATGCCAAATATGAAAAAAAACAAGAAAACATCTCCCCTGTCTTTTGATTGAGAATAGATCAACCGCCTGGAATTAGTATAACATAAAAAAGCATGTTGTTTTCATCATTTTTCTCAAAAACTATT
>LFTC01000020.1:0-1793 GCA_001512915.1 Clostridiales bacterium DTU083
TGGGCTTTGCGGGCCTGGTAGGGGCCGGCCGGACTGAAATAATGAAGGCCATATTCGGGGACCTGCATTTTGACAGCGGAGAAATTTTCTTAAACGGCGTCAAAAAGAGGATCAGGTCAACCACGGAAGCTATAAAAGAAGGTATAGTACTGGTGCCGGAAGACAGGAAACAGGAAGGCCTGATCCTGCTCATGTCACTGGCAGATAATATTTCCCTGCCCAATACAGATAGAATAACTTCCTTGGGTACTATACTTCGAAGAAAGAAAACAAACCTGGCAGAGGAATATGTGGAGAAGCTTTCAATCAGGCCGCCGCTTATTAACAGGCCGATTCAAAACTTCAGCGGAGGAAACCAGCAGAAGGCGGTTATAGCCAAATGGCTGGCTACCGATCCGAAGCTGATCATCCTGGATGAGCCCACCAGGGGTGTAGATGTAGGTGCCAAGAGTGAAATCTATTCCTTGGTAAATGAACTGACACGTACCGGGGTAGGAATAGTATTTGTATCATCGGAACTGCCTGAGCTGCTGGGCGTGTGCGACAGGATTCTGGTGGTGCATGAAGGCAGAATTACCGGTGAATTCAGAAAAGAAGAAGCAACAGAAGAAAAAATCATGAGAGCGGCTGCAGGTATGGAAAATTAACTATTGGGAAGGAGATGGCTATGAGGAAACTGCACAAATGTAAAATAACCGTATTAGACAGATTATTGGTAGAGGATCTTGCCAGAGAATATTCAAGTGATCCCAAACTGGGGCCATGTGACATATATGAAAACGGCCAGGAATTTATACTGACGGAAATTGAGAAGCCCGACGGCTTCTGCTCATGGGCATGGGCGGATATTCAAAGGGACGTAACCTCAATAATGACCGGCGGCAATATGCCCTGGGTTAACAGGGATGCCGTTCAGGTTGTCTGCTGCACCGACGGCTTCAGGCCTGTAATATTCAAAATAGAGAGAATAGAAGACTAAACTTGAAAAATTATGAAGCTGCTTCTTGAATATATGCAGCATAAGTTATATAATAGTTCTAAGTTCTATTCGTAGGTCTGTGGTTGAAAATCGATGCCAGTCGCAGGCGAAACGATCCACGTAAGCCGGGGAAATCCCGGCAATCATGGTGCGGCTTAGACGTAAGTCCGTCCTATAATTTTGTAACGATAATCCTGAATTATTACTGCAGTTTTCGAACATGTCTTATATCCTTCTCCCTGGTAAAAATTTAAGGTATTATCATGCAAAATTATAGAGAGAAGCAGTAGTAGGAGGGCAAAACCCTGAGCGAGACTTCCAGACGGCGGATGTGGGGGCAAAGACCAGGTCAGCTAGGGATAGAGCGGTAATAATTTTAAGTGAGGGGATTAAGTCCATGTTCGAAGACAAAACTTTATTTTGCAGAGATTGCGGCTCAGAATTTGTGTTTACCGCCGGTGAACAGGAATTCTACGCTGAAAAGGGTTTTCAGAATGAGCCCGTTCGATGCAAACCCTGCCGTGACCAGAGAAAAGCCGGCAGAAGAACAAATGGCGCCAATGGCAGCAGGAGAGAAATGCATGATGCAATTTGTGCAGCTTGCGGAGTTCCTACCCAGGTACCATTTGAACCTAAAAGTGACAGACCAATATACTGCAGTGAATGTTACCAGGCAAGAAGGTAATCCCCAGATTAGGATGCCTTTTACGATAATATGTCTGTGACGATTTGGTCTAATCCCGGCATAGCAGATGCCGGGGTTTTTCTTTTTAAATATGCTAATACTTTTCCACAAGGCTAAAGCTTGTGGAAT
>LFTC01000020.1:1807-15240 GCA_001512915.1 Clostridiales bacterium DTU083
ATTTAGAACTTGAAAAATACAAAAAAATTTATAATTATGCATTGCAAATTTATATTTATTCGTTTATAATATGTATAAATGATTCAGACATAAGTTTTAGGGGGAATATATATCATGAAGACAAGCAAAAAAATATTAGCCTTAATATTGGTTTTGGTTATGGCTGTTGCCATATACGGCTGCGGATCAGGCGGCAATGCAGACCAGGCATCCCAGCCTGCACCTGAAAGTTCCAACGGAGGATCTGCAGCTGCAGAGCAAACAGAAGAAGGTAAGGAAGCATCGGACCCCGGCCAGGAAGACGGCATGAGTGAGACCATGAAGAAAATTAAGGAATCGGGGAAAATCATCTGGGGCACCAATGCAGCTTTTCCTCCCTTTGAAATGCGCAAAGGGGACGAGGTTATAGGCGTGGACGCTGAAATTGCGGCTAAAATCGCTGAAAAGCTGGGCGTTGAGCTGGAAGTAGTTGATATGGATTTTGATGGTCTGATCAATGCCTTAAATGCCAATCAGATTGACTTCATCGGTGCCGGTTTCACCATCAAGCCAGACCGTGAAGAGCAGGTTCTCTTTACCGATACCTACTTTAAGGCGGTGCAGACCATAATCGTTCAGGAAGGCAATACAGAGATCACCGGTGCAACAGATCTTGAAGGAAAAACCATAGGTGTGCAAAGCGGAACTACCGGGGATTTTGTGGCCGAGGAATATACCGAGGATGTGGTCCGCTTCGGCAATGCGCTGGAGGCAGCCATCGATCTGAAAAACGGCCGGCTGGATGCGGTCATAGTGGATGACCTTCCTGCCAAGTTGATTGTTGAGGAAAATCCAGGGCTGGTTCTTTTGGATGAAAAAGCAGCTGATGATGAGGAGTATGCCTTGGCAGTGCGTAAAGAGGCCGTAGATCTGAAGGATATAATTAACGAAGTACTGGCTGAATTAAAGGCCGGCGGGCAGATCGATGAATGGGTAGAGGAGTATTCATTCCTGGATTAAGCTTTAATAAACCGTCAGAGTGGAACTTTTGAAAGCCAGCATAAGCATGGTTGCTGGCTTTCTTTCTTGAATTATATGATATTTATAGAAAGCTATTGTAATATCTGGATATTATCATATAAAATTGCTTTAAAAAAGTTAATTGGAGCTGAGGAAGTTGGATGTTTTTTTGAGAATTATCGCCAAGCTTTCTGATGAAATATATTTTAATCTGATTAGGGAAAACAGGTACATGCATTTTGTGAAAGGTCTGGGAGTTTCCCTTCAGCTCACTTTCTTTGCCGCTTTGATAGGCGGAGTAATAGGCCTGTTCGTTGCCCTGGCCAGGCTTACAAACAACAAGGTGCTCAATGCTGTGGCATCCAAGTATGTAGATATCATCAGAGGCACGCCGGTGGTGGTTCAATTGCTGATAATCTATTTTGCAGTCTTTGCATCCACCGAACTGCCGAGGACGACGGTAGCTTCCATCGCTTTCGGCATAAACAGCGGTGCATATGTGGCCGAGCTTATACGTGCAGGCATTCAGGCTGTTGACAAGGGCCAGATGGAGGCAGCCCGTTCCCTGGGTCTTTCTTATGCCCAGTCCATGTATCATATTATCATACCTCAGGCTATAAAGAACATACTGCCCGGCATGGGCAATGAAGTCATTTCCTTATGGAAGGAAACCGCTATTGCCGGCTTTATCGGATTGGAAGACCTGATGCGGGGTGCGGAAATTGTAAGAGGGCGGACTTTTTCCAACTATACACCTTACCTGGTCATAGCCCTTATCTACTTTTATATCACCGTGATGATGACAGCTATGCTTGGCAAAATGGAGAGGAGGATGCGCAAAAGTGATTAAGGTGGTCGACCTGTACAAATCCTTTGGGGATTTGGAAGTACTAAAAGGGATAAACAATGAGATTAACAAGGGCGAAGTGGTCTGCGTAATCGGCCCCAGCGGATCCGGCAAAAGCACCTTTTTGCGCTGCCTCAACATGCTGGAAGAACCTACAGGCGGTGAAGTATATATTGACGGAATACCTCTTACCGAGCATAAAAAGGATATAAACAAGCTGAGGCAGAAAGTAGGAATGGTATTTCAGCAGTTTAACCTGTTTCCTCATATGACGGTAATGGATAATATCACCCTGGCCCCCATTAAACTTAAGGGCTTGAGCCGGGAAGAAGCCAGGGAAAAGGCCGTGACCCTTCTCCGTAAGGTAGGGCTTGCGGATAAGGATTATGAATATCCCAATAAGCTGTCCGGCGGACAAAAACAGCGTGTTGCCATAGCCAGGGCTCTGGCCATGGATCCGGAGATAATGCTCTTCGATGAGCCCACTTCTGCCTTGGATCCGGAAATGGTGGGGGAAGTGCTGAACGTAATGAAGCAGTTGGCAGAGGACGGCATGACCATGGTTGTAGTAACCCATGAAATGGGCTTTGCCCGGGAAGTCAGCAACAGGATTTTGTTTATGGACGATGGAATTATAGAAGAAGAGAACAGCCCGGAAGAGCTGTTCAGCAATCCCAAAAGTGAGCGCACCCGCTCCTTTTTGAGCAAGGTCTTGTAAGGGGAGGATAAGATATGCAAGCAGCAAAGATAGTTTATGCTATCCTGGGCTTTGTAATACTGCTTCCATGGATTGTATACAATGTTAAAAAAAAGCTGTCAAAAACGCGCGTATTGATTATGATTCTGGTATCCGTACTAATTGCAGCCAGCGTATATGCCCATTATCAGTTTACTATAGGATATCAGATTCCTCTGGCAGCAGAGAGGGCAGGCAAGGTTTTCCTGCAGCGCATTGAGGGGCAGATGGATCTTTCTGCCTATCAGAAAGAGATGCAAAAGCAGAAGCTAAGCCCTGATCAGGGAATTCAAACTGTATCTGATGAAGAACTGAAAGCGGCTGGTTTTAACCCGGGGCGGGCTGATGTACTGCTTAGCGAAAGAGTATACCCTGCCGAAGACGACAGTATGATCGTATATGTGTTATACGATGATGGCCGGGTGCCTTTATATTCTTCTATAACACTGAAACAATCGGGTTACAGGTGGCAGGTTGTATCACATGCCTTATTGACTCAAAACGAATTCGAAGAACTTAATGAGGAGCTTAAAATCAAATTCTACTCAACAGGCTCTTGATTAATTTGCAGCCCAAACAATTCAAAATAAGCAGCAATGAGTTCATCCAGCTCATTGCTTATTTTTATTATTTCACTTGTGCTAAGATCCGATATGCGGGAGGAAACCAGGTTATTCAGTTCTTTTCTTTTTTCTTCTATTTTGGAATATAGTTCTATTATATCCATTGCTGAGCTATCCTCCTATTCTGGATACTATTTTGACATATTATTAAAAAGGTTTGTGGATTTCGGAAAAACTAGTGGAAACATTATCAAAAAATGCATAATACGACATAATATTACGTATTATATAATATATATGTAAATCATTGCTATATTAAACGAATATTGTTTAATGAAATAACGAAAGGGTAAAAATTTAATAAAGTACAAACCATATCCTGACCATAAAGGAATTAATAAACTCACATCGAATAAATAAAATATAGGGATATGGGAAAGGAGCTGATCCAATGAATATTATCATTAGCGGCAAAAACCTGGACATTTCTGAAGCGCTGCGAAATCAAATCAACAAAAAGGTAGGAAAATTGGAGCGTTACTTTAACCCAGGCACGGAAGCCCAGGTAACCTTGTCGGTTGAAAAAAACCGGCATATTGTTGAGGTCACCATTCCATTTAACGGTATTATAATCCGCGCCGAGGAATCTACCGATAATATGTATGCCTCAATTGATATGGTGCTGGATAAGCTGGAGCGGCAGATACATAAATACCGTACCAAGCTGGAACGGAGTTTTCGGTCTGGTGCCTTTGTTGATAATAAGATGGAGTTCAGCAGGGATGAGCTCAGCAGCTATGCTGACAAAGGCATGGAAGAGCTGAAAGTAGTTAAAACCAAGCGCTTTGCCGTCAAGCCCATGTCCGTGGAAGAGGCTTTGATGCAAATGGATCTACTTGGACACAGCTTCTTTGTATTTACCAATGCAGATACCGATGAGGTCAATGTGGTGTACAAACGGAAGGATGGAAAATACGGTCTGATTGAACCGGAATATGAATAATTCATATTTAATGATACTTATAACAAAAGACAGGGGAGCGAAAAGCTCCCTTTTTCTGTTTTATTGGTCAAGGAGCGGGAAATCCTTGTAACACAGGAAGTATCGTGATAAAATAAAATGATGAAATTTTAACCGGAGTGAAAGTTATAATGAGTTTTTTAAAGAAACTGCTGGGTGACAGCAATGAACGTGAAATTAAACGTCTGATGAAGACAGTGCAGCAGATAGAAGCATTGGAGCCTGCCATGCAGGCACTGAGCGACAGCGAGCTGAAAGCCAAAACTGCCGAGTTTAAAAAAAGGCATGCCAGCGGCGAGTCTTTGGATGAATTGCTGCCGGAAGCCTTTGCTGTTGTAAGGGAGGCTTCCGTGCGTACCTTGGGCATGCGTCATTTTAATGTGCAATTGCTGGGCGGCATTGTGCTCCATCAGGGACGCATTGCAGAGATGAAAACCGGGGAGGGAAAAACCCTGGTTGCCACCTTGCCTGCCTACTTAAACGCCCTGACAGGCAAGGGCGTTCATATAGTTACGGTAAATGACTATCTTGCCCGCAGGGACAGTGAATGGATGGGCAGGATTTATCGTTTTCTTGGCATGTCGGTGGGCCTTATAGTCCACGGGCTGAAACCTTCAGAGCGGCGCGACAGCTATCTTTGCGACATAACCTATGGCACCAACAATGAATTTGGTTTTGACTACCTTCGGGATAACATGGTTATATACAAAGAGGATATGGTGCAGCGGGAACTTAATTTTGCCATAGTGGATGAGGTGGATTCCATCCTTATTGACGAAGCCCGTACTCCTCTGATTATTTCCGGCGCAGGCGATAAGTCAACCGATTTATATTTCCATGTTGACCGCTTTGTGGTGCGGCTGAAAAAGGATCAGGATTTTGAGATTGATGAAAAGGCCCGCACCGTGCACTTAACCGAAGAAGGGGTAGTCAAGGCCGAGCAGCATTTCGGGGTGGAGAATCTGGCTGATCCGGCCAACACCGAACTGGTCCACCATATTAACCAGGCCTTGAAAGCCCATAACCTGATGAAACGGGACCGGGATTATGTAGTAAAAGACGGCCAGGTTATAATTGTAGACGAATTTACCGGCAGGCTCATGTTTGGGCGCAGATACAGCGACGGCCTGCACCAGGCCATTGAAGCCAAGGAGAATGTAAGGGTCCAGCGGGAAAGCAGAACCCTGGCCACCATAACTTTTCAGAATTATTTCAGGATGTATTCCAAGCTTTCCGGCATGACAGGAACTGCAAAAACTGAAGAGGAAGAGTTCAAATCCATTTATGGCCTTGATGTAGTTGTAATTCCCACTCATAAGCCCATGATCCGGACGGATTTCAATGATGTGGTCTATTTAACCGAAAAAGGCAAATTCAATGGTGTGGTCAAGGAGATAATCCAGCGCCATGCAATAGGGCAGCCCATACTGGTGGGCACCGTTTCCATTGAAGCGTCGGAAAAGCTGAGCCGTATGCTGAAACAGCATAGAATCCCCCATGAAGTATTAAACGCCAAGCACCATGAAAAGGAAGCGGAAATAATAGCCCAGGCCGGTAAGTTTAAAGCGGTTACCATTGCCACCAACATGGCGGGCCGGGGCACCGACATTATTCTCGGAGGAAATCCGGAATTTCTTGCCAAACAGGAGATGAGGCAGAAGGGTTACTCCGATGAGATTATAGCCAAAGTTACCGGTCTGGATGAACTGGAAGATCCTGAACTCATAGAAGCCAGGAAGGCATATGAGGAAATATACAGGAAATATGAGCATGAAACCGCTGTTGAGAGGGAAAAGGTCGTTGAACTGGGCGGGCTTCACATCATAGGCACCGAGCGCCATGAAAGCAGAAGAATAGACAATCAGCTGAGGGGCCGGGCAGGCCGCCAGGGAGATCCGGGTTCTTCCCGCTTCTATATTTCCCTGGAAGATGATTTAATGCGCCTGTTTGGTTCCGACAGAATAAAACATATAGTTGAATCATTAGGCATGGAGGAAGATCAGCCTATTGAACACAAGCTTCTGTCCGGTCAGATTGAACAGGCACAAAAGCGGGTGGAAAGCAACAATTTCAATATAAGAAAGCATGTTCTGCAATATGATGACGTGCTGAATGTGCAGCGGGAGATTATATATTCCCAGCGCCGCAAGGTATTGGAAGGGGAAAATCTGCGCAGCAGCATCATGGATATGGTGGATACCCTGATAGATTTTGCCATGGAGCTCTATCTGGGAGATACATCCCATCCTGACGAATGGGATATAGAAGGCATGATGTCATACTTAGGAAAGATCTGTATACCTCCGGGCTCTATGAATATGGCTGTGGATGATTTATATACCCTTACCAGAGAGCAGCTGAAACAAAAACTGCTGGAAACTGCCGAGGCTGTTTACAGGAAACAGGAAGAGGCAAACGGTGAAGAGGCTATGCGGGAAGCCGAAAGGGTTATTACCCTGAAGGTGGTGGACCGCAAGTGGATGGATCATATAGATGCAATGGATCAGCTCCGCCAGGGAATCGGGCTTCGCGCCTATGGCCAGCAGGATCCCGTTATGGCCTATAGAAATGAAGGCTATGAAATGTTTCAGGAGATGATCCGGGGCATTCAGGAAGAAGTGGTCAGCCTCCTCTATCATCTGAGAGTGCAAACCAGCATGCCTAAGCGGGAAAGAGTTGCAGTGCCTTTGGCAGCAAGCCACGGGGGCCCGCAAAAGCAGAAACCGGTGGTTAAAAAAGACAAGGTTGGAAGAAATGATCCCTGCCCATGCGGCAGCGGCAAGAAATACAAGAAATGCTGCGGTGCATAATAATGCAGGTCAGCGGTTAAAATGAAAGGGTGTGATAAAGGATGATTGAACTGGATCAGGCCAGACAAAGGCTGCAGACAGTGCAGGATATATTCTCCAAGATAGGTGATTCACTTTGACCTTCCCGGGTTAAAGCAAAGGATAGAGGAACTGGAAGCGCAAATGAACCAGCCGGATTTCTGGACCGATCTGGAGCGGTCACAGAAGGTAAATCAGGAAATGAAGGCGCTTAAAAACAAGGTTGAAAGCTGGAAAAAGACCAAGGCCAGGATTGAAGATGCAGAAGTTCTGATAGAGCTGGGGCAGGAGATGGAGGATGAATCCGTTGTACAGGAGGTTCAGAAGGAAATAAGCCAGCTGGAAAAAGAAGTGGAACGGATGAGGCTGGCCACCCTGCTCAAAGGCCAATATGATTCCCACAATGCCATTATTTCACTGCATGCCGGGGCCGGCGGCACGGAAGCTATGGACTGGGCGGGCATGCTGCTGCGCATGTATACCAGATGGTGTGAAAATAATGGCTATGAGGTTAAAACCCTGGATCTGCTGCCAGGTGAAGAGGCAGGAATTAAAAGTGCCACCCTGCATGTAATTGGAGAAAATGCATATGGTTATTTAAAAGCAGAAAAAGGAGTGCACCGCCTGGTCAGAATTTCCCCCTTTGATGCGTCAGGCCGGCGCCATACCTCCTTTGCTTCCCTGGATGTTATGCCTGAGCTGGAGGATGATAATGACATCGAAATCCGGCCGGAAGAACTTAAGATCGATACCTTCCGCTCCAGCGGGGCCGGCGGCCAGCATGTCAACAAGACTGAGTCTGCCGTCCGCATTACCCACCTGCCTACCGGCATAGTGGTATCATGCCAGAATGAGCGGTCCCAGATTCAAAACAGGGAAACGGCCATGAAAATGCTTAAAGCCAAGCTGCTGGAGCTGAAGGAGCGGGAGACCCAGGAGAAGCTGAATGAAATGAAGGGGGAGCTGAAAAAAATAGAATGGGGAAGCCAGATCCGCTCCTATGTGTTTCACCCCTATAACATGGTAAAAGATCATAGGACCAATGTGGAAACCGGCAACATTCAGGCGGTGATGGATGGGGATCTGGACATGTTTATTCACGCTTACCTGCAAATGCAGGGCTGAGATTGTTTATTATTTAACAAAATTAGTTTTTTGGACTTGTAAAGTTGGCAAATATGTAATAAAATACATTATGGAAAATTTTTAGTGACAGGAGGATTTCAAATGATCAAGATAGGCATTAATGGTTTTGGCCGTATAGGTCGTTTAGTATTCCGCGCTACAGTGGACAACCCCAATGTACAAGTTGTAGGCATTAACGATCCTTTCATTGATCCGGATTACATGGCTTACATGCTCCGTTATGATTCCGTTCACGGGCAGTTTAAAGGAGATATTAAAGTAGAAGACGGAAAATTGGTTGTAAACGGAAATGCAATTAACGTATATGCATCCATGAGCCCTGAAGAAATTCCATGGAATGAGTGCGGGGCAGAATATATAGTTGAATCTACCGGTGTATTTACTACAACCGAAAAGGCTTCCGGACACTTTAAGGGCGGAGCCAAGAAGGTTGTAATATCAGCTCCTTCGAAAGATGCTCCCATGTTTGTAATGGGTGTAAATCATGATAAATATACCAAGGACATGAAGGTAGTTTCCAATGCATCCTGCACAACCAACTGCCTTGCTCCCCTGGCAAAGGTTATTCATGAAAACTTCGGCATCGTAGAAGGTTTGATGACAACCGTTCATGCTACTACAGCTACCCAGAAAACAGTTGACGGTCCCTCCAAGAAAGACTGGAGAGGCGGACGTGCTGCAGCAGCAAACATCATCCCATCTTCAACAGGTGCTGCAAAAGCTGTTGGCAAGGTTATTCCTGAACTGAACGGCAAGTTGACTGGTATGGCTTTCCGTGTTCCTACCATCAACGTTTCAGTAGTTGACCTGACCTGCCGTCTGGAAAAGGCTGCAACCTATGATGAAATCAAGGAAGCTGTAAAGAAGGCTTCAGAAAACGAATTGAAGGGTATCATGGGATATACTGAAGATGCAGTTGTATCCACCGACTTTGTCACCGATTCCAGAACCTGCATTTTCGATGCAGGAGCAGGTATTTCCCTGAACCCCCACTTCGTAAAGCTGGTTGCATGGTATGACAATGAATGGGGTTATTCCAACAAGGTAGTAGACCTCATTATGCATATGGCTAAGGTAGACGCTGAATAAGAACTGTTCTGAAACAGGCTGAATGCCCTTGCTGAAAGCTTTAGCTTGCAGCAGGGGCATCTTTTATTGTATATTTATTTCATGTATTACAACACACAAGTGATAGAGGGATACAATGTCGAAACTAAGTTCTATATTTACAGCAAAAGATATGACAAAAGGCGCACCGTGGAAAAGGATACTGGAATTCTCAATTCCTTTGTTGATAGGCAATATTGCTCAGCAATTCTACAATACAGCGGATTCCATTATCGTGGGCAGGTATATAGGCGACAATGCCCTTGCTGCGGTAGGCAGTGCATGGCCCATATTGAATTTGCTCCTGGTACTCTTTGTAGGCGTGGCAACAGGAGCAGGCATTATGGTATCCCAGTATTATGGAGCTAAGGACAGGGAAAAGCTGTCCCGCACTATCGGGGTATGCTTAACCTTAACTGCCGTAACTTCTCTTATAGTTATGGTTATAGGCCCTCTTTTGACAAGGCCTCTTCTTGTTCTGCTAAATACACCGGCGGCTATTATTGATTGGTGTAATGACTATCTGATTATATATTTTTTAGGAATTATGGGTTTTTCATACTATAATATCCTTTCTGGAATTCTCAGAGGCTTGGGAGATTCCCTTTCCGCGCTGGTTTTCCTAATCATTTCAACGGCCCTGAATGTTGTGCTGGATATCTGGTTTGTTGCCAGCTTCAACATGGGCGTTCCGGGAGTTGCTCTTGCAACAGTGCTGGCCCAGGCCTTTTCAGCTGTTCTCTGTTTTATTAAGCTGAAGAAAATGTCAGACATTTTCGATATAAAATTAAAATATTTAAAGCCGCTTAAAGAATACAGCTTAAGGCTTATAAAACTCGGTCTGCCGTCTGGTATGACGCAAGCAATCTTTTCCTTTGCCATGGTAACTGTTCAGTCCCTGATCAACAGCTTCGGTGAACTGGTCATAGCAAGCAATGTTATGGTCATGAGGGTGGACGGTTTTGCCATGATGCCCAATTTTTCCTTTGGAACTGCCATGACCACATATGCAGGGCAGAATGTGGGTGCAGGCAGGCTGGACAGGGTTGAAAAGGGTACCAGGTCAGGGCTGAAAATTGCAGTAAGCACAGCAGTTGCCATTACAATAATTATTCTTCTGTTTGGCAGGCATCTTATGAGCATCTTTACCGATACGCCGGAGCTGGTGGATTTCAGCATGCGGATGATGAAAATTCTGGCCCTGGGGTATATCGCAATGGCTGTAACCCAGGTATTGTCGGGGGTAATGCGGGGTGCCGGAGATACCGTCACACCTATGTGGATTTCCCTTATTACCACTATAGGTCTGCGCATACCCATCGCTTACGGCATAGCATATTTTACCAGAAGCAATATGTATCCCAACGGGAGGCCGGAGTCAGTATTTATCTCTCTGCTTGCGGCCTGGGTTCTGGGTTCTGTAATTAATGCTTTCTTCTATGCCAGAGGCAGATGGAGGGAGAAGGCGAATGAGGAGTTTAAGACAAACTCCAGAGCTGCAGTGGAATTAAATGAGTGAAGCATTAAAATATGTGGTAATATAATAATGAGTATACATGATCTCCATATAAAAATCCTTTGAGGGAGTTTTTAATATGCGTGTTGTTCTGCTGGAGCCATTGGGCGTGGCGAAAGAGAAAATCCTTTCCATGGCGGAAAAAATTGAGGGCCTGGGGCATGACTTTATTATGTATGATGACAGGCCGGATACCCAGGATGAACTGGTAAGGAGAGCCGCTGATGCAGATGTTGTTATCCTCAGCAACCTGCCTTTTCCAGATGAGGCAATTAATCAATGTCCAAATCTGAAGCTTATATCAGTTGCCTTTACCGGCATTGACCATATAGGTCTGGAAGCATGCAAGGAAAGGGACATTGCAGTTAAGAATGCCGCCGGCTATTCCACTCCCTCAGTAGCAGAGTTAACCTTCGGGCTTATCATCTCAGTATTAAGAAATATTGTGGAATGCCACGCTGCGGTTAAGGCAGGCAGAACCGGCCAAGGGTTATTGGGCTTTGACCTTGCGGGAAAAACACTGGGAATAGTGGGCACCGGGGCTATTGGGCTAAAGGTGGCAGAAATAGGCCGTGCTTTTGGCTGCAGGCTGCTTGCATACAGCCGTACTCATAAAGATGAAGCGGAAAAGCTGGGTGTAAAGTATGTAAGCCTGGATGAACTATTGACAGAAAGCGATATTGTAAGCCTGCATGTTCCCTTGAACGAACACACCAGGGGGCTTATCAGCCGTGAAAAAATTGCTTTGATGAAACCCGGCAGTATTTTAATCAACACTGCCAGAGGTCCTATTATTGACAGCCAGGCTCTGGCGGATGCTTTAAATGAGGGAAAGCTTGCCGGAGCGGGCATAGACGTGTTTGAAACCGAACCGCCCATTGCAGCGGACCATCCCTTGCTCAATGCAAAAAATGTTGTACTTACGCCTCATATTGCCTATGCAACCAGAGAAGCACTGGAGAGGCGTGCAGAAATTGCTTTTAATAATGTATTATCATTTTTCAAAAAATTCAATTCCTTCTTGACTAAATGATTAAAATCTATTATCATTTATTTGAAATAAATAATTTGAACAATGGAAAAATATATTATTTCATATAAACGGTCAAACATTCTTGCTCCTTAATATACTACTTGTATACAGCATTTATATACTCAACTTGATTCACTGCTCAGTAGATGTAACCATATCAGACTCGTCTTTTATTTAAGTTCGGTGTTAATTATATTAATTAGTTTTTAACCAGCAGCTGGATCTTTTGACACTTGAACTTAGTTATTTATTAAAGCAAATTATAATGGATAAGAAGGTGAAAGAGTGAAGAATGTTGCAGCCGACAAGACGCCATATCTTCAGATGAAAGGCATCACGAAGCAGTTTCCAGGTGTACTTGCGTTAAACAATGTAGATTTTTCAGTAGAACTTGGGAAGGTTGTGGCACTGGTAGGCGAAAACGGGGCTGGTAAATCAACTTTGATGAAGATACTGGCCGGCGTCCTGAATAAGGACAAGGGTGAGATTTACATACAAGGCCAAAAAGCAAACATTGACAGCCCTCTGTCAGCCAGGAAATACGGGATCAGCGTAATTTATCAGGAATTGATGGACCTTCCCAACATGGATATTGCTGAAAATATTTTTCTTGGGCGTGAGATGAAAATTGGCCGCATCTTCTCAAACAAAAAGGAGATGCATAAGCAGGCAAAGGAACTCATATCAAGGGTTGCCTTAAATGTTGATACTCACACCAAAATAGCAGATCTTTCAATTGCCCAAAGGCAAATGGTCGAGGTGGCAAAAGCTCTCTCTCTGGACGCAAAAATCATCATCATGGACGAACCCACTTCATCCCTTACAAGCACCGAAACAGAAGTACTTATTCAGATAATCAACAGGCTTAGAGAAAGCAATGTTGCAGTAATTTTCATATCCCACCGCATGGAAGAAATAACCCGTATTGCAGACGAAGTTGTTGTTCTGCGTGACGGTGAAATGGTAGGGCGCCTCGATAAGAATGAGATTGAAGAACAACGCATTATCAACATGATGGTAGGCAGGGAAATCAATGACCTGTTTGCAAAAGAAGAAGCAGAGATTTCCGATATCGCTTTGGAAGTAAAAAATCTGAACACCGACTTCCTGAAAGACATCAATTTCCATGTCAGAAAGGGCGAAATTCTAGGCTTTGCAGGCCTTGTAGGTGCCGGCCGTTCCGAAGTTATGCGTGCTGTTTTTGGCATTGATAGTAAGGAAAGCGGAGAAATATACATAAACGGTGAAAAGGTTGAAATCAAATCCACTGTGGATGCCTTGAAGTACGGTATCGGCTATGTACCGGAGAACAGGCAGGAACAAGGGCTTGTACTAGGCATGACTGTAAGGGAGAACATTTCTCTGCCGGAATTAAGAAACATAAGCAGGTATGATTTTATTGACAAAAGAAAAGAAAAAGATCTGGCTGAAAAATACATTGATGAGCTTAATATAAGGACGCCCAGCCAGGAACAGAGAGTAAGAAATCTGTCAGGCGGAAACCAGCAGAAGGTTGTCATTTCCAAATGGATGGCAACCAAGCCCAAGATTCTCATATTGGATGAACCTACACGGGGCATTGATGTAGGTGCCAAAAAAGAGATCCATATGCTTATGTCCCAATTGGCCAAGGAAGG
>LFTC01000062.1 GCA_001512915.1 Clostridiales bacterium DTU083
TTAAATGACAAAGCATTTTATCATATGGGATAAAATGGAAGCATTTATTTGCATTAAATTATACCCTATGATAATATAAATTATATTATTTTATTTTGTGAACAGGAGGTAGTAGAAGATGAATATCGAATTGAAAGTTCAAAATAGAAGCAAAACTGGTAAGAGTTATGCCAGAAAATTACGTGCACAAAACTTGATTCCTGGCGTAATTTATGCAAAGGGAGAAGAAAACATAAACATCAGCATGGACCCCGCCGAATTCTACAAGGCATACAGGGAAGCGGGAACTTCAGCAGTTATAAAGCTGGACCTGGAAGGAAGAGAGATTCCTGCCCTGATCCGCGAAGTTCAGACTGATCCTGTTAAAGAAATGGAATTTCTTCATGTAGACTTTATGAAACTGGATCTGACCGAGAAGATCAGGGTAAATGTACCTATTGTATTGCTTAACAGGGATAATATTAAGATTCAGCCTTCGGTATTGATGCAGTTAATTGATGAAATTGAAGTAGAATGTCTGCCTGCAGATATTCCACAGGCGGCTGAAATCGATGTCAGGGATATTGACTTTGATACACCCAAACTGGTAAGCGATACAGACGTGGCAAAAATGGAAAATGTTGAGATAATAACCGATCTGGATACAGTTGTATGTACCTTATCCAGACCTTCAACCGAGCCATTAGCAGAAGAGGCTGAAGAAGCAGAAGAAGCAGAGGAAGCAGCACCAGCTGAGCAGGAAAGCCAACAGGAACAATAACCGAACATTAATAAAAAAGCGGCGATAAATATTCGTAAAAATATTGACAATGTTTGATACCTCTGATATATTAATATTGTAAAACTGAACAATACTCATATAATCCTGATAATTGGTTCGGGGAGTTTCTACCAGGCAGCCGTAAACTGCCTGACTATGAGTGAATTTTAGCCGCTTGCCGGATTGAGTTTTTCAACCGGTATATTTCTGATGCAATATACAGCGCATGATTCACCTTACACCGGAATCATGCGTTTGTCCTTTTACGGAGGTAGAAAGCATGTCAACCAAACTTAAAGCTGCTGTGGTAATGGGCAGCGATTCAGATTATCCCATCCTCAAAAATTGCATTAAAACGCTGAAACAATTTGAGATAGAAACCGAAATCCATGTTATTTCCGCGCATCGCACTCCTTATCGGGCGGAAGAATTTGCAAGGAATGCTGAAAAAAACGGTATAGGCGTTATAATAGCTGCTGCAGGCAAAGCAGCCCATCTGGCAGGGGTTCTGGCAGCTTATACTGTAATTCCGGTTATCGGGCTTCCCATTAAATCTTCAACAATGGATGGACTTGATTCACTTTTATCCATGGTACAGATGCCCAAGGGGATACCGGTAGCCACTGTGGCCATTAATGGGGCAGAAAATGCAGCTTTACTGGCAATACAAATACTTTCGCTTGCACATCCCGAATTAAAGGAAGCATTAAATGTACATAGAAAGCAAATGACAGAGGAGATAATAGAGAAAGACAGGCGGATAAAGGCGGAAGCTGAATCCATTTAGACATGCAGCTTGCAAAACCAACCATAGAAACGGGGAATAGGCTGTGATAGGCATATATAATCAAAATGAGCTGGAAGTACAGGAAATTATATTCTATGGTTTATATGCACTTCAGCATCGAGGCCAGGAAAGTGCCGGAATTGCCGTCACCGATGGCAGCAGCATAACCTATCACAAAGGAATGGGTTTGGCTGCGGACGTATTTGATGAGAAAACCCTGGAAAGGCTGAAAGGCGGAAAAGCAGGCATCGGGCATATTCGAAACACAAGGGCTGGCGAAAGGATGTATGCCAATGCCCAGCCGCTGGTAACCAGATATAAAAAAGGATCCATGGCACTGGTTCATGACGGAAAGCTGGTCAATGCCCATTTGATCAGAAATGATTTGGAAGAGGCAGGCGCAATTTTTCAAACCAGCATGGATATTGAAGTAATTGCCGCCTTGATTGCAAAATACATTGATTTGGGGCTGGAGGAAGCCCTGAAAAAACTGATTAGCGTTATAAAAGGCGCCTATGCCCTGATGATCATGACAGAAGATAGATTGATAGCCGTAAGGGATCCTCTTGGAATCAGGCCCTTGGTTTTAGGGATCTTAGATGATTCCTATGTGATTGCTTCGGAGACCTGTGCCTTCGACACCATAGGAGCAGAATATATAAGGGATGTCAAGCCCGGCGAAATTCTTATTGTCAATGAAGATGGGCTGACTTCCATTCAGACACCGGTTCCTCTGCACTCTTCCCTGTGCATCTTTGAATTTGTTTATTATGCCCGGACCGACAGTACAATAGACGGTATCAGCGTATATATGGCCAGAAAACAGGCAGGGGCAAGGCTGGCTTCAGAACACCCTGCCGAGGCTGATCTGGTTATAGGCGTGCCTGATTCAGGGACAACAGCTGCTATCGGATATGCAGAAGCATCCGGCATTCCCTATGGAGAAGGTTTTATTAAAAACCGGTATGTGGGAAGGACTTTTATTCGTTCCAGCCCTCATATCAGGGAACAGGGAGTCAGGATTAAGCTGAATGCACTTAGGCGCATTGTAAAAGGCAAACGCATAGTGGTAATAGATGATTCCATTGTCCGGGGCACTACCAGTAAAAAGATTGTAGAAATGCTGCGTTTAGCCGGCGCTATAGAGGTGCATATGAGAATCAGCTCTCCTCCTGTACGTTTTCCCTGCCATTACGGCATTGACATAGATACATCTGATCAGCTGATAGGATATCACAATGACGTGGATGAGATTTGCAATATTATAGGGGCAGATTCTCTGGGCTACCTAAGCCTGGAAGGGCTTATGAAAACCGTGGAAGGCAGCGGGTGCGGCTTCTGCAGGGGATGTTTCAGCGCAGAATATCCGATAGAACCGGAAAAATAATAAGAATTATCTGATAAGCCGGAGGAGTTAAAATGGGGATAAATTACAAGGATGCTGGCGTAGATGTGGAAGCAGGCTATGAAGCGGTTCGGCAGATGAAACAGTATGTGGAAAAAACCCACACTCCCAATGTCATTGGAGGAATCGGCGGTTTTGGAGGCATGTATTCGCTGGATACATCCGGTATGGAAGAGCCTGTGCTGGTGGCCGGCACTGACGGAGTCGGCACCAAGCTGAAGATTGCTTTTCTGATGGACCAGCATGATACCATCGGCATAGATTGTGTTGCCATGTGTGTCAATGATCTCATATGTCAGGGCGCAAAACCTCTTTTCTTCCTGGATTACATTGCCGTGGGGAAACTTTATCCCAATCAGGTTGCCCAGATAGTAAAAGGCATCTCTGAGGGGTGTCTTGAAAGCGGATGCGCATTAATAGGAGGGGAAACCGCTGAGATGCCGGGCTTTTATAAAGCCGGTGAATATGATGTAGCTGGATTTGCCGTAGGCCTGGCAGATCGGAAAAAAATTATAGACGGCAGCAACATAAGGCCGGGAGATGCCTTGATCGGAATTGCATCCAGCGGCCTGCACAGCAACGGATTTTCTCTTGTGAGAAAGGTTTTGACAGAAAATGCAGATAAACTGCAGCAATATGATGAAAGCCTGGGAACAAGCATAGGGAAGGAATTGCTAAAGCCTACCCGGATATATGTCAAGGGCATACTTGGGCTGCTTCAGCATTTTTCCATAAAAGGCATATCTCATATTACCGGCGGAGGTTTTTATGAAAACATTCCCAGGATGCTGCCTAAAGGGCTGCAAGCTGAGATTGAAAAAGGAAGCTGGCCGGTACTGCCTGTTTTCTCTTTGATACAGAAGGAAGGCAATATTTCGGAACAAGATATGTACAACACCTTCAATATGGGCATCGGTATGGTGCTGGCCTGCGAAGCAGCGCTGTCATATGAGGTTGCGGCCTGTCTGCAAGAAGACGGATATGCCGCCTACAGAATAGGCACTGTTACAGAAGGGCAGGAAGGTGTGTTATTTAGATGAAAGGCATAGCTGTTTTGATTTCAGGAGGAGGCAGCAACTTGCAGGCCATTTTGGATGCTGTGGATGACGGCCGGATTCCTGCCAAAATCAACCTTGTGCTGTCGGACAGGCCTGGGGCTTACGGCCTGGAAAGGGCAAGGAAAAGGGGTATTCCGGCAGTCTGCGTCGATCGAAAACAATTCCGGGATCCTGATTCATTCAACCAGGCTGTTTTGAATGAATTAAAGAAACATAATGCGGAATATGTTGTGCTGGCTGGTTATCTCAGCATATTGTCTCCTGAACTGGTCAACAGCTACCCTGACAGGATAATCAATATCCATCCTTCGTTAATACCTGCATTCTGCGGCAAGGGATTTTACGGCGAAAAAGTACATAAGGCTGTGCTGGACTATGGCGTGAAGATAACCGGTGCAACAGTGCATTTTGTAGATGAAGGAACCGACACAGGGCCCATAATACTGCAAAAGGCGGTGGAAGTGCTGCCCGATGACACTGTTGAAAGCCTGGCACAGCGGGTGTTGGAAGCTGAACATGAGCTTCTGCCTAAAGCGGTCGCAATGCTGGTAAAGGGTAGAATCAGAGTTTCAGGAAGAAAAGTTACATTGGAGGGGTAGGAGAATGAAAAGGCGTGCATTGATCAGCGTATCAGATAAGGCCGGAATAGAAGACCTGGCCAGGGAGCTTCAGCAGCTTTCCTTTGAAATCATATCCACAGGAGGCACGGCCAAGGTTTTAACTGAAGCAGGAATACCTGTAATTAACATAAGCGATATAACAGGTTTTCCGGAATGCCTGGACGGCCGGGTAAAAACCCTGCATCCCAAGATACATGGCGGGATTTTAGCAGTAAGGGACAATCCGGAACATATGGACCAGCTGAAAAAACTGGGGATTGAAACCATTGATCTGGTAGTGATCAATTTGTACCCCTTCCGTGAAACAATTCTTAAGGAAGATGCCACCTTGGAAGAAGCTATAGAGAACATTGATATCGGCGGTCCTGCCATGCTGCGGGCGGCGGCAAAGAATTACAGGGATGTTGCCGTTGTTGTGGATCCTTCCGATTATCCTCTGGTAATAGATGAACTGAAAAGTGGGGATATAAGTCTTGAAACAAAGTTTTACCTTGCTGTCAAAGTATTTGAACTGACTGCCCATTACGATGCATTGATCTCCCAATACTTGAGAAAACAAGCAGATTTGCCGGCATTTCCTGATCTGCTTACTCTGACATACGAAAAGCATCAGGAGATGCGATATGGTGAAAATCCGCATCAGCAAGCGGTTTTCTACAGGGAAATCCAGCCTTTTGCAGGCAGCCTGCCAGCTGCCAAACAGCTGCATGGCAAGGAACTGTCCTTTAACAATATTAATGATACCAATGGAGCGCTGGACCTGCTTCGTGAATTCGACCAGCCCACCATCGTGGCAGTAAAGCATGCCAATCCCTGCGGTGTTGGTTCGGCTGACAATATTTTTGAAGCATATAAGAAAGCATATGAAGCTGATCCGGTATCCATATTCGGAGGAATTATTGCGGCAAATCGCCGAATAGATGAGGTTACAGCCCGGGAGATAAATAAAATTTTCATTGAGATAGTGATTGCGCCCGGGTATACTGAGAAAGCACTGGAGATTCTAAAACAGAAAAAGAATATCAGAATACTGGAGCTTAAAGACATCCAGGCTGTCTTACCTCCTGGCACGTGGGATGCTAAGAAGGTGGCAGGAGGCCTTCTGGTTCAGGAAGCTGATACCAAATTATTCAAAGAGGATGAACCGTGGAAGGTGGTTACAGACAGACAGCCAACTGAAAAGGAATTGGAAGATCTGGAATTTGCCTGGAAGATTGTTAAACATACCAAATCCAATGGAATTGCCATTGCCAAGAACCGTCAGTCCCTGGGAATCGGGCCGGGGCAGGTGAACCGTATCTGGGCGGTGGAGCAGGCAATTGAAAGAAGCGGGAAAGAGGTAAAGGGTGCAGTGCTTGCTTCAGATGCCTTCTTCCCCTTTGATGACTGCGTGGAGGCAGCGGCTAAAGCCGGTATTACAGCCATAATCCAGCCCGGCGGCTCAGTTAAGGATCAGTTATCCATCGATGCATGCAATCGTTACGGCATTGCCATGATATTTACCGGAATGAGGCATTTCAAACACTAGGTACGTCAAGGTGGGGCAGATATATATGAAGGTATTGGTAGTAGGAGGCGGGGGCAGGGAACATGCAATAGTCTGGAAATTGAGTCAAAGCCCCCGGGTATCAAAATTGTATTGTGCGCCGGGAAACGGCGGAATAGCTGCGCTGGCTGAATGTGTTGATATTGCTGCCACTGATTTGGACGGCATGGTACAATTTGCAAAGGATAAACAGATCGATTTGACGGTGGTTGCGCCTGATGATCCTCTGGCCATGGGGATGGTGGACAGGCTGGAGCAGAACGGCCTGCGTGCATTCGGCCCCAGACAAAAAGCGGCTGAAATTGAGGCCAGTAAACTATTTGCCAAGAGGCTGATGAAAAAATACGTCATTCCAACAGCCGACTATGAGACCTTTAATGAGTATGACAAAGCTGTGGAATACTTGGATAGAATAGACTTTCCCACAGTTATAAAGGCAGACGGCCTGGCCTTGGGTAAAGGTGTCGTCATAGCTTCATCCAGAGATGAGGCAGAAAAAGCAATTTATGAAATGATGCTGGCTGAAAAATTTGGCCAGGCAGGCAAAAGGATACTGATTGAGGAATTTTTAACCGGCCCTGAAGTATCAATGCTGGTTTTTACCGATGGCAAAACCTATGAGCCTATGGTAAGCTCACAGGATCATAAGAGGGTCTATGACAATGACAGGGGGCCAAACACGGGAGGTATGGGTGCTTTTTCTCCCAGCCCTCATTATACTCCTGAAATTGCAGCATATGTCGAAAAAAGCATAATAAAGCCCACTATAAATGCTATGCGCTGCGAAGGGAGGCCTTTTCAGGGGGTCCTGTATTTCGGACTTATTTTAACTGATTCAGGCCCCAAGGTATTGGAATACAATGCCCGTTTCGGTGATCCGGAAACTCAGGTGGTCTTACCCAGGTTAGAGACAGATTTGCTGGATATTATGGAGGCGGTTGTAGATCAGCGGCTGGATGAGGTAAAAGTATCCTGGAGCGACCAGGCAGCAGCCTGTGTAGTATTGGCTTCTAAGGGTTATCCCGGCAGTTATCAAACCGGCTGTCCCATTGAAATTAAGGAGAAGCCTGGATGCTTCATATTTCACAGCGGCACTAAGAAAACCGGGCAGGGCTTTGTTACCAATGGTGGCAGGGTGTTGGGTGTAACTGCCATGGGGAACAGCTTGGAGGAAGCCGTGGAGAAAGCTTACGGGCAGGTTGAATCCATTTGCTTTGAAGGAATGCATTACCGCAGGGATATAGGGAAGAAATAAAAAAGGGAGCCTTGCTCCCTCACTGAATCAAATGTGATCCCGAAATTCATTATAGTCGATTTCCGGGTAATGCTCAAAAGCATTTATAGAAAAACTGTCATGATCCCAGGGCGAGAGAACATTGTATCCATGGGAAATGCCCGGAGGAAAAATGGAAAAATCCTGTGATGCATCTATAACAATAAAATCTTCTTCATGGTAATAATCGGGCATCAACCGGTTCACCTCCAATTTGACGTTTTATTAGGATTTTTCCCCTTGCAGCATTAATATATGTAAAGGCAAAAATTTTCAGGCGGAGGATAAAAACGATGAAAAAAGGCTATATCCAGGTATATACTGGAGACGGCAAGGGAAAAACTACAGCTGCCCTGGGATTGGGCCTGAGAGCCGTAGGCCATGGTTTTAAAGTTGTAATGATACAGTTTATGAAGGGTATGCACACAGGTGAGCTGGAAGCTGTAGAAAAACTTAAACCGTATTTTGAAATCCGCCGCTTTGGTGAGACCAGCAAGTTTGTGTTTTTAATGAGTGAACAGGAGAAAAGGGAATTAGCTGCTGATATACAGGACGAATTGAAGGAAATATTTAGGATTATGGAGGAGAATTACTGCCACATCCTCATTTTGGATGAAATTCTGGGATGCATTCAAGCCGGGTTGGTTTCTGAACAGGATGTACTAGAGATCCTGGACGCCAAACCTGAGAGCATGGAACTTGTTCTTACCGGAAGAGGCCTTACGAAAAAAATAGCGGAAAGGGCCGATTTAATCACGGAAATGAGGGCGGTGCGCCATTATATGGATGCCGGAGTGCCGGCCAGAGAAGGAATTGAAAAATAAATAAATTTCTTGACATTATTTGAGTGCTGTTATAGATTATTACTATATTTGAATATTATTGTCGATTGCACTCATATAAGCCTGCTAATCTGGTGCAGGCGTCTCTACGTGGCAACCATAATTGCCTACGCTATGAGTGTTCAACTGCTTTTCCTGAAACATACTTACAATTTTTACCAAAGTATTTTCTGGGTATCAAGCAGCCGGTTGAACACTTGGCCGGCTGCTTTCTTATTTTGTTCTTCCGGGTTTTTGCCCTTTATATAAAGCAAGAGTTTAAATATTAAATGAGGAGGAATTATTGATGGAAAACTTTTTTAAGCTCAAGGAAAATGGTACCAATGTGCGTACCGAAATCCTTGCAGGCCTGACCACTTTCTTTGCAATGGCCTACATAATCATGGTAAATCCAAGCATGCTTGCATTATCCGGCATGCCTTGGGGCGCTGTATTTTTAGCCACCATTATAGCATCTATCATTGGAACCCTGGTTATGGGTCTGGTTGCCAATGTACCGTATGCACAGGCACCTGGAATGGGACTTAATGCTTTCTTCGTATTTACCGTTGTTTTCGGCTTAGGCTTTACATGGCAGGAAGCTCTGGCAATGGTATTTCTCTGTGGTGTAATCAATATTCTGATAACCGTTACCAAAATCCGCAAGCTTATCATAAAAGCTATTCCTGAAAGCCTGCAGAATGCAATTGGCGGCGGTATCGGCATATTCATTGCCTATATCGGCGTTAAAAGCGCCGGATTGCTCACCTTTACATCCGATCCCGGCACATATACATTGCTGGACAGCGGCACCGTAATTGCGGATTCTTCTGCAGTTCCTGCATTGGCTCCTTTTAACAATGCTTCACTTTTGCTGGCTGTTTTCGGACTCATCCTTACAATTATTCTCCTTGTTAAGAAAGTAAGGGGAGCAATCTTTATTGGAATCATAGTAACAGCTGTAGCAGGCATACCCTTTGGAGTAACCCAGCTGGGTGAAACTATAAGCTTCTCAGAAGCTCTTTCTCAGCTGCCCACCACTTTCCTGGCAGCCTTTGGCAATCCCGGCCTGCAATCGCTTTTCAGCGATGTAAGCAGACTGCCCTTGGTACTCATCACAATATTTTCTTTCAGCTTGTCCGATACCTTTGATACCATCGGAACCTTTATAGGCACCGGCCGTCAGTCCGGAATCTTCTCCGATGAGGATATTAAGGCCATGCACACAAGCAGCGGCTTCAAGTCAAAGATGGACAAGGCTCTATTTGCAGATGCCACTGCAACTTCCATAGGCGCCATATTCGGCACCTCCAATACTACAACTTATGTTGAGAGCGCTGCAGGAATCGCTGCAGGAGGACGTACCGGCCTGACCAGCGTAGTTGTTGCCATACTGTTTGCACTCAGCGCATTCTTTGCTCCTGTAATCAGCGCTGTACCCAGTGCTGCTACCGCTCCTGCTCTCATAATAGTTGGTATTATGATGCTGTCATCCTTTGCAGACATTGACTGGAAGGATCTAAACGTTGCTATCCCCGCATTCTTTGCCGGAATATTCATGGCCCTGTGTTACAGCATCTCTTACGGCATCGCAACTGGTTTCATCTTCTATTGCATTGTGAAACTCTTTAAGGGTGAGGCCAGGGATATCAACCCCGTGCTTTGGGTATCTACAATCCTGTTTATCATAAACTTTATCTTAATGTCAGTAATTTAATGATTAAGTGCAAAAGCCGCCCAGGTGACAGATTCACCTGGGCGGCTTTTGATGTAAGCAGCATTACAAGCCGCAGTTTAATTCTGAAATCACAGATCAAAAGCAGCTATTATGGCCTCTGAAGCAGCTTTTTCATTTGTACGGTCAATTACGAGGGATATCTTGGTTTCTGATGTGGTAATCAGCTTAATGCGGATATCCTGCCTGGCCAAGGCTTCAAATACCCTGGCTGCCACTCCGGACTGCCTTTCCATGCCCAGGCCTTCCACCGTCAGCTGGGTAATTTCTTCAAATATATCTGTGCGAACCTCCGGATGATTTTTCTGCACATCTTCTATTGCTTTTACTGCTTGTTCAAGATCTTCTCCTGGGAGGGTAAAAGACAGATTGATATGGCCGCTAACCGGAGCGGTCTGGCTGATCATATCCACATTGATGCCCTGGCTGCCCAGTTTACTGAAAATATCAGCAATAATAACAGGTTCATCAGGCAGCGAGTTTATAGTTATCATGACTTGTTCATTGTTGGTATATAAATTTGTAACAACATTTTGGTCCAACAGGGCGTCAGCCATGTCATACAGGCCTTTTTTCTTTCCGGCCATATATTTTACGGCATTTAAGGCACCAAGCGCAAAGATCCGCCTGGAAAGGGCTGTATGGGTGATTTCCAGTATTTCATCCTGCCCGGCAAATATTACAGTGTGTTCTCCGGCAATAGTACCTCCGCGGACAGCATGAATTCCTATTTCATTTTTTGAACGTTTGTCAACCTTGGAGTGCCTTCCGAATTTATAATGCTTGGAACCAAGGAAGACGCTATTAATGGCATCTGCCAAGGCATATGCTGTGCCGCTGGGTGCATCCATCTTCTGATTATGATGTTTTTCAACTATTTCAATATCGAAATCATCATCCAGCACCACGGCTGCTCTTCGAATCAGATCATACATCAGGTTTATGCCCACAGACATATTGGCAGCCCTGAAGATGGCTGTTTTCTGAGCCTGCCGCTCTATTGCCTTAAGATCCTGCTCTGTAAAACCGGTGGTGGCAATTACCAAGGGTATGGAAGTTTTATCTGCATAGTCCAGCAGGGCAGGCAGAGCGCCTGGAACAGAAAAATCTAATACCACATCAGCTTCTTCTTTCACTTGAGAAAGAGTTTCATAAACCGGAAATGAATTCTCAGCTGAATTGGGATATGGGTCAACTCCGGCTACAATTTTAATATTACCATCTGCAGCAGCCGCAGATGAAACTGCCTGACCCATTTTTCCGTTACACCCATGCAGAATCAGCTTTATCATCAGTGAGACTCACTCCATTCTATCTATATAAGTCCATATTCCTTCATTTGCTGTTTTAGAAATTCGAGATTATTCTCCGCCATATCTGTCAAGGGAAGACGCAGCGGTCCCATATTGAAACCCATGAGGTTCATGGCTGTTTTAACCGGGATAGGGTTGACTTCACAGAATAAAGCTTTTACAAGGGGCATCAGTTTCAGCTGAAGCTCAAGGCTTTCCTGGAGATTGCCTTCCATGAAGCTTTCCACCATCCTGTGGGTGTCTGCAGGAGCAACGTTGGCTACAACAGAAATAACCCCTTTGCCTCCGGCTGCCAGCAAAGGCACTACCATGTCATCATTTCCGGAATATATATCAAGCACATCCCCGCAGAGACGATACATTTCCAATACCTGGGCTATATTTCCGCTTGCCTCTTTGATGGCTTTTATATTCTTAAGTTTCGACAGCTCCAGCAAAGCTTCAGGAGTAATGTTGTAATTTGTCCGGCTGGGCACGTTATAGACTATTATGGGGATGGATACCGCATCGGAGATTGCCCGGTAATGCTCAATAAGGCCGCGGGCATTGGTTTTATTGTAATATGGATTAACGGCCAGCAACGCATCCACGCCAAGTTCTTCCGCTTCCTTGGAAGCCCGGACAACTTCCGCAGTATTATTGCCGCCTACACCTGCAATTACAGGCAGCCTTCCCTTGGCCTGCTCCACAGTAAACCTGATTACATCTCTTTTTTCCTGCTGAGTCATGGTGGATGGCTCGCCGGTTGTGCCGCAAGCCAGCAGGGCATCAGTTCCCTGGCTTATCTGAAATTCAATGGCTTTATCCAGGGCCTCATAATTTACTCCATCCTCCGTAAAAGGAGTAACCATTGCAACACAGGACCCAACAAAAAGGCTCATGCCTTGCCACCTTCCTTTCAATTATTCATTTTCCCAATATGAAATCAAGCGTTCGGCTATCTGCACAGTATTGGTAGCAGCACCTTTTCTTATATTGTCTGCAACCACCCAAAGATTAACACCGCTGTCAACGCTTTCATCCCGCCTGATTCTGCCCACAAAAACCTCATCCTTCTCATTGGCATCAACGGGCATGGGGTATTTGTTGCTGCCAGGGTCATCCACAACAACTACACCTGGTGCATTCTCAAGTACTTGCTTCAATTCAGGCAGGTCAAAATCCTTCTTGAATTCAACATTGATGGATTCGCTGTGCCCATTGAAAACAGGCACCCTTACTGTTGTGGCAGTTATGCGCAGTGAGTTGTCGCCCAAAATCTTTTTGGTCTCCTCAATCATTTTCATTTCTTCCTTAGTATATCCATTGTCCAAAAAGACATCGATATGGGGCAGGCAATTTCCGAAAATAGGATAAGGGAATTTTTCAGGAGGATAGCCCTTTATGCCTCTCTCCAAATCGGAATATCCGCTCATGCCGGCACCGGAAACCGCCTGGTAAGTGGAATATACAATTCTTTTGATGCCATAGCGGTCATGCAGGGGTTTCAGAACAACTACTGCCTGGATAGTAGAACAATTGGGGTTGGAAATAATGCCCTTGTGTTTCAGAATATCCTGCGGATTGACTTCCGGAACCACCAGGGGCACTTGGGGATCCATTCTCCAGGCACTGCTGTTGTCAATAACAACTATGCCTTTGGAAGCAGCTATAGGAGCATATTTTTTGCTTACGCTTCCGCCGGCTGAAAAGAGGGCAATATCAATATCTTTTCCATCAAAGCATGTTTCAGTGAGTTCTTCTATTACGTGATCCTTGCCCATGAAGGATACCTTTTTCCCGGCAGAACGGGCTGATGCAAAAAGATAGTAATTCTCTACAGGCAATTGTCTTTCTTCAAGCACTTGCAGGAATTTTCTTCCTACCATTCCGGTAGCTCCCACGATAGCCATGTTGTACTTTCTCAATTTTGATCCTCCTGTTCAATAGATATGTATCATTATTAAGGATATGCTATAATTGGTTTATAATATAAATAAAACGGCTGATCACCACCAGCCGCCACCATTTTTATCATAATACCACTTAGGAAAGCAATTGTCAATTGATTCTTCATGGAGGTTGTATGTATCAGGAGTTTGCATATTTATACGACAAGCTGATGAAAAATGTTGACTATCAAAGATGGGCCGACCACATAGAGGAAATTTTCAGGAAAAATGGAAGAAAGCCTGAAACCGTAGTGGATTTGGGATGCGGCACCGGGGCCGTTACCAATATCCTGGCTGAAAGGGGCTATCAGGTCACCGGGGTGGATATATCTGAAGATATGCTCTTTGTTGCCAGGGAAAAGGCCAGAAAATCCGGTCTGCAGGTATCCTATATCTGCCAGGATATGACTGAGCTTACCCTTCACCGGCCGGTTGATGCAATAATCTGCATGTGCGATGGTTTTAATTATATTCTGGAAGAGGCAAAGCTGAAGCAAACTTTTCAAAGGATCTATCAGTACCTGAACCCAGGGGGAATTTTGGTATTTGATATCAGCACCTATTACAAGCTGGCTTCGATACTTGGCAATAATACCATGGCCGACAGTGATGAAGAGATAAGTTTCATATGGTTTAACAATTTTGACAGGCAGAGCCGCATACTCGAAATGAACCTGACCTTTTTTAAGAAAGAGAACGGCTTGTATAAAAGAGCAGATGAAACCCACTATCAGCGTGCCTATTATACGGAGGAAATAACTGCACTTTTGCAGGAAAGCGGTTTCTGCGATATTAATGTTTATTCCGCCAATGACCTGAAGCCGCCGGGTAAACGAAATCACCGGGTGTTTTTTTCAGCAACTGTTTAAAATATATTTGAATGAATCGCCTGTAACAGTTTATAATAATAGAAAGGTGTAAATATTGAATTGACATGGTTGATTCGATGTGATACACTGAGCATAATTATTTTTTAGGAGGATTGTTTTAAGTGGAAAAAGGGAAAGTCAAATGGTTTAATGCTACTAAAGGCTTCGGCTTTATCGAGCGGGAAGACGGCAGTGACATTTTTGTTCACTACACCGCTATTAACGCTGAAGGCTTCAGGACATTGACAGAAGGACAGGAAGTCAGCTTTGATGTTGTAGAAGGCGACAAAGGATTGCAAGCTTCCAATGTTCAAGTGGTTTAAATAAATTTTGTTTGAGCCAACACTACCCCGGTGATAATCACCGGGGTATTTCATTCAATGGATGGAGGAATATATATGGATTATGTTGTCAGAGGAATTGCAGGAAAAGGCAGCGTGCGCTTGTTCGCTGCCAGAACAACTGACTTGGTAGCCAAGGCTGCCCGGCTTCATAATCTGTATCCGGTAGCAGCGGCTGCCCTGGGACGTGTGATGACAGCTGCCGGCATGATGGCGGTGGACATGAAAAACAGCAGCGATGTACTTTCCATCATAATCAAAGGTTCCGGCAAATTGGGCAGCATTGTCAGCGTGGCCAAGGCCGATGGCGCCATAAAGGGATATGTGGATAACCCTCAGGTAGATCTGCCGCTGAATAATCTGGGAAAGCTGGATGTGGGCACAGCAGTAGGCCGTGAGGGAAAAGTTACCGTTATTAAGGATTTGGGCTTAAAGGAGCCTTATATAGGCCAGATCGACCTGGTTTCAGGAGAAATAGGGGAGGACATTGCCAACTATTTTTGGGTTTCCGAACAGCAGCCTTCAGCGGTGGCAGTGGGCGTGCTGGTTAATCCCGACATGACTGTAAAGGCAGCGGGAGGTTATATAATCCAGCCCTTGCCTGATGCTGATGAAGAGATCATATCCAGCATAGAAAGAAAATTAAAGGAATTGCCTGCCATATCTTCCTTGATTGATGAAGGACATTCTCCGGAGCAGATACTGGAATTATTGCTGGGAGAATTTGAGGTAAAGCTTTTAGGCAAAACCCCGCTGAAATTTGAATGTGACTGCAACCGTGAAAGACTGGAGCGGGTGATACTTGGCATGGGCAAAGAAGAATTGCAGGATATAATAGAAACTGAGGGGAAGGCGGAATTGGTCTGCCACTACTGCAACACTAAATATCACTTTAATAAGGAAGAACTGGAGGCCTTGCTGAAACAGGCTTAAGCTGCCGTTCCTTTTGGTTGCAGCTGAATGCTGGGGTGTGGTATAATGCAGGTAAAGCAGGAGCCTGGAGGATAAAATGGCTAAGGAATTATTCGCCGGCCGGTTGAGGAAGGTAGTTCCCTTTGAGCGGGACGGTTCCTTTTTCTACCGTAAGGCTAGAAAACATATAGAGAACAACAATTATATACATGCATTGAATTATTACCGGAAAGCAGTAGAAAAAGACCCTGATAATTTGGAATACTCTTTGGACTTGGCAGAAGTTTTTTCAGAAATGGGTTACTATCACGAATCCAATCTGATTCTTTTCTCCATTCTTCAAAAGGATCCTTCCCGAGTCAGCTGTTATTTCTCTATTGGCTGTAACTTTTTGGGATTACAGGAATATGAAAAGGCGGATTACAGCCTGGAAAAATATCTGGAACTGGACGAGCACGGTTACTACTATGATGAAGCCCGCAGCCTTCTTGAGGCATTGCACAGCCACGAATTCTACCTGGATTTTTTCAATGATATTGATCCGGACAGGAACAAAAGCATGGAGTTGGCAACAAAAGGGAAGGAACTTCTGGATAAAGGTGAATATAAACTTGCCGTTCGTGAGCTGGAGAAAGCTGCTAGAAAGGATCCCAGCTTAATTTTTGCCAGAAATAACTTGGCTCTGGCATACTTTTGCATAGATGATCTGGACAGAGCAATTGAAGTCAGCCTTGATATATTGGCTGATTATCCGTTCAACGTGCATGCCAACTGCAATCTCGCCCTTTTCCTTTATGAAAAGGGTGACATAGAGGGCAGCAATTACTATATGGAAACCGTGTTAAACCAGAATACAGACGACCCGGAAGAGATGTACAAGATAGCAGTTACCCTGTGCGAAATGGGTGAGCACCGGAAAGTAAATCAGTTGCTGAAAAAACTGCTGCAATACAAGCCCTATGACATTAATGTTTTGCATTATATGGCCGTGTCCTGTTTTAATCTGAAGAAGTTTAAAACTGCTTTCAAATACTGGGATAAGGTGGAAAAAATCAATCCCAACAATACCATCAGCAGTTACTATAAGCATTATGTAAAAAGCGTCATGAACAATGACAGGGAGTTTTCCGAGCTGCCCTATCATTTTCAGGTGCCTTATGATGAAATTGTCCGCAGGATCAAAACCATACATGATTTGTTAAAGCTGCCCGGCACTGATTTAAAGGATCAATGGCAGAACGGGAATGACCTGGAAGCTTTATTGAACTGGGGCCTTAACCTAAATGATAAGATGATCAAGAAAGCCATTCTCAATGTGGTTGCTTCTTTCAGGGATGAAAGGGCAGAACAGTTCTTGCGGGCATATGTGCTCAGAAAATCCGAAGAAGGCGACCTGATACAGGAAGCCCTTTCCCTGCTTAAGGACATGGATGCCGAGGAACCTTACCTGGCATATATTGACAACAGCATAGTAGAGGTAAAGGTGAATTTTGATGATTCAGCCGCCAATGATGAGGATACATTGGCACGGATACCTGAGATGGTTGTCGAACGGTTAAAATCCTCCTATCTGTTTGATTGCGAGGACGATATACATGATATATGGAACCTGGTTGTTTCCCACTGGGAAACAGCCGGCATGCCCCGAATCAGAAAACCTGAGGGATGGGCTGCAGCCCTGGAACTTTTCTACCGTAAAATGGAAAAACTGCCTGTCAACAAAACTAAGCTGGCTGCTTCCTGGCATGTGTCCTACGCTACCATGATGAATAACTTTAATTCTATAAGCCGCTTGGTTGAAAAATTCTGGGAGCAGATGGATTTATAAAGGAGCGGGTTTTATGAAATGTTTTGTGGAAGTTCTCAGCATTGACAACGAAATTGCTGTGGTAAAAATGGAGGAAAAAACCTGGAGCCTTCCGCTTGATCTTCTCCCTGGCCAGAGCAGACCCGGCGATATTATCCAAATTGAGACAGGTTTCTGTCCATTCAGAACATTGGCAAACATAGATTAGCATAAATTGCCCCATTCCTTAATAGATACCTATTAGGCCTGTATATTTCATGGGAGGGGCAAATGAAAAGTAATAGAAGTTTAATTTATGACGGTTTTCGAATCGCCATGGCCTATGTCGGCACTGTGGTAGGAGCCGGCTTTGCAACCGGGCAGGAGATAATCCAGTTTTTTACCTGTTATGGCTATTCTTCTTTTTGGGCGATTCTGATTTCCGTCATTTTGTTTATTGCGGCAGGCAGAAAGATTATGCATTTCGGCAGGAAACTCAACGCCCGCTCCTATGGAAGCTTGACGGAATATTTATTTGGCAATGCTGCACCCTTTGTAAATATATATCTGGGGCTTACCTTTGTTTTTATCTGCGGTGCCATGTTTGCAGGTGCCGGCGCTCTGTTTAAGGAACAATTGAGCATTCCTTACGCGGCAGGTGCTTTGATTACTGGTCTTCTGACACTGCTGGTCACCTTGTATGGCCTGAGGGGAATACTGGCAGTCAATTCCGTTATTGTACCCTGCCTTATAGCATTCAGTGTATTTGTTTTTATTTATGTATTTGGTGAAAGATGTCAGCCTGCTGTAATCAGCAGGGATTATGCCCCAAATGTTCTGGCTTTGCTTAAAACCGGCATAAGCTATGCTTCTTTTAATTTAGTTTTGTCCATAGGTGTTTTGGCCCCCATGGGGGCGGAAATACGCGATGAAAGATCTTTAACCCTGGGTAGTTTTTTGGGGGGAGGGCTTCTGGGGCTGTTACTGGCTATGGGCAACTATACGCTGATTTGCAAAGCTCCTGAAGTTTTTTACAGCGAGGTTCCCCAGATGTTAATAGTCAGCCAAATTGGAGGCGCCTTTGTATATCTATATATGCTGGTGGTATGGGCGGAAATATTTACAACAGCCATAGGCAATTTGTTTGCAATACATACAATTATCAGGGAAAACTACAGGATATCGTCATGTTTTCCGGCAGTTGCAGCAACTGCCGCCGGCCTTATTATTTGCTTAATGGGTTTTTCCAATATTGTTTCATGGTTTTATCCCGTATTGGGGATGATAGGATTTGTATTATCAGCAATTATTCTGGTTATAAATGCTTAGATGTATTTGGAAGGGAAGAGTGTGACAATGAAGGAAATAGTATTTGCTGGAGGATGTTTTTGGGGGGTGGAGGAATACTTTTCACGTATACCCGGTGTGGTGGAAACCCGGGTGGGTTATGCTAACGGGCACACAGCAGACCCCACTTATGAAGAGGTGTGTACAGGCCGTACAGGCCATGCAGAGAGCTGCCTGGTACAATATGATGAAAATATAATCTCCCTTGAGGAGTTATTGAAAAAATACTGGTTGATAGTTGACCCTACAATAAAGGACAGGCAGGGGCCTGATATCGGCAATCAGTACCGTACTGGCATTTATTATCTGGATGAGGCAGATCTGCCTGCAATCAAAGAATCTGTTAATAACGAGCAGAAAAAATACGGTAAGCCCATCGTAACCGAAATTAAGCCCCTGGACTGCTTTTATCCTGCAGAAGAGTATCATCAGAAGTATTTGAAGAAGAACCCTGATGGATATTGCCATATAGACTTGAGCAAATTCTAAAGGATGCAGTTATTCTGCAGGAACCGTTTCGGCCTCTGTGATGCGGGGCATGTAATATATGCCAAGAAACACATAGGCAATTGCCAGCCCCCAATATATAAAGAAGAGAAATCCGCCAAGGGGTGAGCCCAGCAGGGTATGAACCAGTTTCAGCAGTGTGGGAAGGGTGGAAGCATAGATTGCCACATTCCATTGGTTCAGGAATGTGAGCTTCTGCCTGAAGAGGGCAGTGGCAATCTTGGCTGCCAAAGACAGAATCAAAATGCCGAATAATTTGCCGGCAAAAGCAAATATGAATCCAATGGCAAATACAATATATATTAGCATCTTAAGTGCAGGCAGGAACTGGATGATCTGATCTTTGCTTATTTCCAGCGGTGCCAGCATGGATAAAGGCGTGATTTCGGTTTTGCCCATCTGCACCACTATCAGCTCGTTCTCTGTTATCAGGATGCCGTTCGGTGTATTTTTTATGTCATCCAATGATGTCTGGCCGGTGGTGTCTATTATAAAAGTAAAGCCTTCTTCTTCAATCCGGAAAGGCATTTCACCCGCAAAATAGAATTTGCCGTTGGACAAGCTGAAATCAGGCACATTTTCTGCCAGATTCCCCTGCAGCAGGCCGATTCCATGGTTCAATTGTGCGCCGTTATAAATGCTGCTGATCAGATAAACCAGCAGAAACAGCAAAAAGATATAAAGAAAACTTCTGCTGCCTCTGGTACGGGAAAAGGAATGGTAGGCGCGAAAATTCCATATACTGTTTCCAAACTGCTCTATTAAGTTCATAATTATACCCCCGCTTTTACAGTTGTTTTCCATAATTTAGTATATACCTTCCTGGCAGCATAGTTCAAGGCAGCGAGTAATGTTTTTTCAGCATGGCAATTAACTGTTCGGTATCATTTCGTGCGGGATCCTCCAGAACCCACCGGTATGCCAGGTTTAATGCTTCGCCTATGATTCTTGGATCTTTAAGACCTATTCCTGCCTGCTTTATGTGGTTTCCGTCAACAGCCAGCTGGTGAAAAAACACTGGGTCATTCCGCCTTATAACCTCTTCCATCAGGCTTGCAGCCTGCCTGGCCCGCTCGCAAGCCGAAGGGTTCTTATTCAATTGACATATGGCTTCATACCATTTTATGCACTGCCTGGCATATGCAGTTCCCATGCTGCCCAGCAATTCCCGGATGGAATAAAGGCTTATGTCCATGCTTGCCAACCTGGAACAGCCGGCCAGCAGTTTTAAAGTATTGTGCACGGTTTTCTTGTCGTATCTCAGCTGGGTCAAACGATTTTTGATAAAGTTCAGTCTGTCCGCGTTTGCAAAATCTTCCGGATATAAGATGGAAAACAGGGCGGATAATCTATATGCAGGTTCAGGTTCCATGCTTCTTATAATTCTGCAGCTTTCAGCCTTAAGATTTATTGTATCTGTTCCAAGCAATTGAGGCAGAACACTGGTTTCCTGAAGCAGCAGCAGGCCGTCGTCGGGTCTTTGGGAGAGCAGCAGACGGTCAAACTCGGATCTGATCCGCTCGGAAGATACATTTCTGATCATGCTGCTGCAATTTTTCATGGCGCTCTCTGTGTCTCTTTCAATTTCAAATCCCAATTGAGCAGCCAGCCGGACTCCCCGCATAATTCGAAGGGGATCTTCAGTGAACCGCTCAAAAGGATTGCCGACGGTACGTATAATACGGTTTTGCAGATCTTTCCTGCCTCCAAAGGGATCAACAAAGCTGCTGGAGATGAAAGGATTATAGGCCATTGCATTTACGGTAAAATCTCTGCGGGAAAGATCCTGGTGTATGTCTGTTACAAAAGTCACCTTATCCGGATGCCTGCTGTCGCTGTATCCCGATTCCCTACGGAATGTGGTAATCTCTATGACAGTTCCGGCGATTTCCACCGTTATTGTACCGAAGCGTTTCCCGCTGGGCCAGGTTTTCTCATCTGAAAATATTTTTTCAACCTGGCCGGGCAGAAATGAAGTTGCAATATCATAGTCAGACACAGGCAGTCCCAGCAGCCAATCCCGCAATGCTCCGCCCACCAGGAAAGCCTGGCCTCCGGCATCCATTATCTTTTTCATAGCTTTTTCCACAGCATAAGGCAGCTTCATATTTAACACCTTAATCATAGTTTGGTTCATGGTCCAATTCATACAGATTTACCAACTTGCTCCCGGGATAATAATGAGCAAGTATTTCCTGCCAGTTTTTGCCCATCAGGGTTAAACCATAGGTGCCGTATTGGCTCATTCCCACTCCATGGCCGTATCCTCCGCCGTATATATATATTTCTTCTATATTTCCATCCTTATCCCTGCTGAAATCTATATATGCAAAAGCACTGGGCAGAAGAGGAAAATTCTCTCTGGTTGAACCGTCGCTGCAATTAAGAATTACAGGATATCCATCCAAAAGATTTACGGGTTCCAAAGCCTGCCTTATATTATACTCCTTCAGGATTTTAAATACACCATGGGTAGTAGTTATGTCCAGTTCCATAATATTGCCGCCTTCGCCCCTGCGCAGCACCTCCACATTCAGCAGGCTGCCGATCTCATCCGGGATTTCTTTGCTTATGTAGGAATCATCGGCAGTTTTTGTCAGAATAAACTGTGGCTGTTGCTTATAAATCTCAGGCAGATTGCGGGATAAAACGGCTTCTGCTTGCTGCCGGCTCATTTTGACATTCCAGCGGAAGAAAGGCGAAAACCTATCATAACCGGGCATGTCGGCCTGGTTCAAAAATGCTCTGAAGTTCTCCTCTTTATACAAATCCGGCATATTGCCCGGATATTGCGGATTAGCTGTAAGATAGGGAATTTTATCTGAAGGAAACTGGTTATTCTCATTGCTCCAAACTTCATGGAAATTGGCAGTGTAGCCGCAGGAAGTTGAGAAAAAACGGGTATCGACAATCTGATCTTCATATACAGGAACAATTCCGGCAGTATCATTAACAGCATGGGTTGATATATCCTGTTCGCTTATATTGTTATACACCTGGCTGGAGGTGCTGTCATCCAAGTGAGCTCCGTAGGCACGGTATTTGGATGCCAGTATAGCCCTTGCAGCATATGCCCTTGCGGCAACTGCCTGTACTTTAAGGGCCTCCAGCCCGAAACGTACAGGCATTTCGCTGGGTACAACAGAATAAAGGTATTCTTCCAGGCCTATTTCATTAACCAAGGTCAGCATATCCTTGCTTCTGGCAACTTCCAAAACACCTTTATATGGGGTTCCTTTTGCTTGATCTGACTGGTTTCTGTAAATTGTTTTTACATACAAGGGTGATTTGCCCTTGCTTTTGATATGCCAACGGAACATGGAAACAGATATCAATTCTCCATTTTTCCACACTTCAATTCCGTGCTCAGAAGGCCGGAACCCGGCTGTTTCATTTTTCTCAAAGGTAATTTGTATTCTATTTGGGATTGAGTATACTTCAAATCCATCCTGACAGGCAATTTCCAGGCTGGGATGCAGAATGTCAGTAAAATTGCTGTTATTCAAAAGCACCCGTATAGTATCAAACTGAATAAACGGCCCGTGTAAAACGGCCATTCGCCCCTTTTGATCATGGGTTCGGTAGAGAACAGCATTAACCGCTCCAGCCGGAATACCTCGGCCGCCTTTAAAAATAAAGCTGTCTTTATCCTTATAATAGACGGGAAAGTCGCCTTCGATGGAGAAGAATCCCAGCTTCTCATCTTCCAGCTCAGTATCTGTAAGAGACAATACTTTAGTAAGTTTTACAGGCTGCAAGGGATTAAATTGTGCCAGCATGCCGTCCAATGTGATAAATTGGACAGGTTCCCCGACTTGTATCTTTGCTTCAGGCGGAGCAGAGATTTCCAAGCTCTTTTCTCCGACAAGAAGGTGCCAGATCTTTTCTCTTTTTTCATCTTCATGCAATTTTATGGGGATTCCATGAGTATAATAGCCCACATCGGGCAGCCTTGAAATCTTCCATTGCCGGTCCAGCTTTACCATGTTCATACTAAATGGAACACGGCCTGCAGGAAAGCGGGCGGACATCCAAACCTTGCACCTGTTTTTTTCCATGAATTGAATTCTCTCTATATCATAATGCGTTATTTTCAGCCGCTTTAACAAAGTCGGAAAAGAATGCTGCCCCAGAGATTCCACCAAATATTTGCTGTAATCTTCTGATTCTGCAACAGCCTTTAAAAAATCATTTACCATTTTTTCCTGGGGCAGATGTAGGAGATGCACCGAAAGCCAGACTGCCCCAACTGCAATGAGCAATATAATTATCAGAATAAACAATACCTTGGATTTCATGGGCTGACCCTGCCTTCTTACTTAAGTATATGAGAGAAAATTTAATTAGTATATGGTGAATAAGCTTCAATCATGTTACAATGTTTTTATAAGCTTTCAGTTTCTGAAGAGCGCATATCTGAATTCTAGGGGGATAAATCATGTCTTGCAAAAGAAAAAGCAAAAAAGCTCTTGCTTCGGCAATTATATTCTTATTAAGCATTATATTCATAAGCACCCCGGTTTTGGCTGACGAGGAAGAACCTTATTCCATTACCGGCTATGCTTCAGAGGTTGTTTTAAACCCCGATGGTTCCGTTTATTTTGATGAAACGATAACTTATAAGCTGATGCAGGAGTCGGTTGAAATAATAAAACCCATTCCCTTGGCTAACAGCTCAAAGGCGGAGAATATGGAGGTTTTCCTTCAACACCCGGATGCAGATTCAGAGGAGCCTGAAACAGACCCTAAACTTGAGGCGTTGCAAAACTATACATTTGAGCTTGCCGAGGAAGAAGAGGATATATACCATATTACCATACCTTATGAAGCTGGAAAACATGAAGAAGTCACCTTTGTTTACCGGTATAAAATGATGGATACAGTATTTTTATATAAGGATATGGCTGTATTTTTCTGGCGGTATATGATGCCAAATGAAGTGAAAAATGTTCAAAACATAGACATACAGGTTTCACTGCCTGAAGCTGTATCTTTGGATGATTGGAGCGGTTATGTCAGGGGAGCGGTTTACGCGGAAAAGGAGCTGCTTGAAGATGGCAAATTTAAGTTAACCGTTGAGGAGCTGCTTGAAGATGAATTCTTGGAGTCTGTTTTGCTTCTTCCAACGTCCTTGTTCCCTGAAGGGAGAAAAGTGATTGATAATAATGCCAAAGAAGAGATTCTGGCTGAAATAGCCGAGTGGGAAGAACAGGCTTCCAGTGTGAGAAAAAAAGATGAATTAAGGTTTTACAGCGGTTCAGCTATAGGAATAATTGCCATGTTATTGTGCCTTGCAACAGGGCTGCTGAACAAGATGCAAGGAAAACAAGGAATTAACCGCTGGATTATCGGTGCCTCAATTATCAGTTTAGCAGCAGGAATTACTGCCTGGTTTATATTAAAAAATGCGTGGGCCGGCATACTTGCCATAGTAAGTGCATTGGCGCTGACAGGCTATGCAGGTTATGATTCTAATCTCTTATTCCGAAAAAACCAGCATAAAGCATGACAAACCAAAACTTTTCCGGCACAAGAGATTGTGCCGTTTTTTTCTTGTCCTCTATTGTTTACACCGAAGCAGTTTAAATATATAATAGATGAGTCGAATAAACTTCAGGAGGCGGGTGTGTTGAAAAGAACAGCTCTATTTCTTGCCATGCTTTTTTTATGCATCGCTTTATTCCCGTCTCATTTGGAGATGCCGGGCAGTGAACGGCATGCTTATTCTGCTGTACATTTCATAATTCCAGCCATATCAACTGAGTTCCAGAGTGGAACAGCTATGATTTCCACACAGGTAAGAAATGACTTTCAGCAGGCTGATAATAAATGGTTCAATATTTTGTTATACAGCAATGTATTGCTGCTTTGCAGCAGCATGCTTTTTTGGTTCTATAACAATGA
>LFTC01000023.1:0-618 GCA_001512915.1 Clostridiales bacterium DTU083
TGTATTTTACCATAATACTGGCCAATCTGGTGGGAAGTTCCCTGCCCATTATTGCAAAAAAGCTTAAGCTGGATCCGGCCATTATGGCCGCCCCTATGATTACAACAATTGTAGACGCCCTGGCATTATTTGCTTACTTCAGCATAGCATCATGGCTTCTAGGCTTTTAGAGAGGGAGTTTGCCGCTCCCTCTTTGTTTTTATTACAGTAACAGAATTTAGCATAGAATTACTTAAGGATTAAAAAGATATTATAATGAGAAGGCTGATGTTTTGCGGGACTTATTACGGATAGTGTTTTACGAAGGAGAATATTTGTGCTGAAAAAATTTCTAATTTTCGTGATTCTGATTAGTCTTACTTTCTTATTTTCCGCCTGTTTCTTCCAGGACGGCCGGGGGGATGCCGGTTCTGATCCTGAGGAGCCTGCAGAAGCCCCTGTTCCATCTGCCGATGCAGAAAAACCTTCACAAATACAGCAGCCTTCTCCAAAACCGTCTCCCATGCCTGCGCCTTCTGCTAAGCCGGCTCCTACGGAGGAAGAAAGGGTAAAAGAAATATTGGGCGGGATGACATTGGATGAAAAACTGGGCCAGCTGCTGATAATAGGCTACTCCGA
>LFTC01000023.1:629-4357 GCA_001512915.1 Clostridiales bacterium DTU083
GTTAAGGGAAAACAATGAGGAAGACCCTCTCCCTTTGTGGATAGCCCTGGATGAGGAAGGAGGTACAGTTACCCGGCTTCCTTCAGGCAGAACACCCATACCGGACGCCAGAAAAGTGGGCGGTCTGGATGATCCGGATCTGACGGAGACAGTAGGCTGGGTAATAGGCAGGGAGATGGCCGCTGCAGGAGCAAACCTGGATTTTGCACCGGTGGTGGATATTGTTGACAATCCGGAAAATGCCTTCATGTTAAAGCGAAGTTTTGGCAGCACACCGGAAGAGGTTTCCAGGCATGCGGCCGCTTTCCTGAAAGGCCTTCATTCAACCGGCGTCCAGGGCTGTGCCAAGCATTTTCCCGGCCATGGCGGCACTGCGGTTGATTCCCACAAGGATATGCCGGTGCTTAATGCAAGCTTGGAAGAGTGGCTGGCGAAGGATGCCCTGCCTTTTCAGGCCGTGATAGATGCCGGCGTTGAAATGGTAATGGCAGGCCATCTTGCCTTCCCTGAGATCGATCCTTCAGAGCTGCCTGCCAGCATGTCTTCAGTTTTCCTTACAGATCTTTTGCGGGATCGGATGGGTTTTGAAGGGCTTATCATTACTGATGATATAGAAATGCAAGGCTATCCACAGGGTGATGACAGAAAGGAAGCGGTTATTACTTCCTTTCTTGCAGGCATAGATCTGTTTGCCATCGGCCCTTCGCCCCAAATCCAGCTGGAAGTGTTAGAAGCCTTAAGGGAAGGGGTGGAATCCGGCCGAATCACCGAGCAGCGTGTAGATGAATCCCTGATGAGGGTTATAAAAGCCAAGATGAAACTTAAGGTTATTCCCCGATATTCCTTGGAGGAAGCAAGGGAGATATTTGGAAGCCGGGAGCATAAGGAGGCGGTATCCAGACTTTTTGAAAACTGAAATTTTATCGGCTTCAGGCACATTGTACGATCGTAAGAATATGATATTACTAGATATGCTTCCGTATATCCTCTAATATATTGGGGCATGTCGAATATCATATGAAAGGAGTAAGGCCTTAATGTCATACGTCCGCTATAATAACAGCAACATTGAGATCGTCAATGATGCCGGGCATATAGTTTATGATAATTCTGCCAAAAAAGATAAGTGCAAAGCTGACGCCAGAATAGTTTCCGTGGATGTAAAAAGCCTGGATACAGAGCACTGCGAAAACACCCCTGAACCTATCTCTGCCTGGGGCAGCGGTGCAGCAGCCAAGGTGCCGGTGGTATTGGCCCAGTTCACGGTTCAGGCTCATGTAAACGCGGTTATTACTTTGCCGGAATATGCCTTTGAAATAAAGCGCATTAAGAAAAACGTGAAGATAACCCAGTGCCTGCTGATCCAGGATACCAATGTACTCTTCATTAAGGGCTTTATACGCAAAAATATTGAATATTCCACCAGGGAGAAATCCAATGAAGAAGGCTTCAGCGGCGATATTAAACATGTAACCGTAGACGTTCCTTTCAGCTGCACAACCAGCATAGACTACAACGGAATTCCTCCCCTGGCTCCCGTTGAAAACACCAGCACCGAGTTCCAGTACCAGAAGAGGGAAAAAATTCATCATCCCGACTTTTCTGAAAAGGATGAGCTTGTATCCGGCGATCTGAGAGAACACAATCAGATTTCCACCGAATATTTCAACGAGCTTCCTTTCTGCGACCTGGTAAGTGCAAGAATAGTAGAATTTGATGAACAGCTCATGCCTGAGCATCCCAAGGATAAATACTATGTAACTCCCTTTGAAGAGAAGCGCTTCCGCAGAATAGAGGAGAAACTGGTATTGTTTATTACCCTGAGACTTCTGCAGAAACGGCTGGTTGCAGTTCCGGCAGTATCCGGAATAGGCAAAGGATCCAAGAACGAGTTATAAATTTAGATTTTAATGCTGGCTGGGACCATAAGGGCCCTGCCCGGCTTACTTAAGGAGAAATATTATCCTGCACTGTACGATTCATTATAATACCCAGCTGCATTCATGCATATAAATTGGATTAAGGCATAAGCGGGGACAGAAAAATCAGTGCAAGGATGTGTCGAATGAAAGTTTTATTAAAAACCAAGAAAAAATATTTGTTCATAGGAATACTTATTACAGTTCTTTTGCTGGCCGCCATTTATTTTACCGGCATATGGGAGCTGCGCTCCGGTCTGCCCTTTGCTTCGCAGTTGGCCCGCGCCGGCAGAGGCCTTAACAGGTATGAAATCCAGGCAGAATTCAATCCGGATGCAAAAACACTTAAATGCTCACAAAGGGTAGAATATATAAATCGGACGGCCAATCATTTCACACACCTTTATTTTCACTTATATCCCAATTCGTATCGCTATGAAAACAAGCCCGTATTTGAAAAAAATGATATGGAACTGGCTTATCCCAAGGGCTTTTCTCCTGGAATGCTGGAAATGGATAACATATTGATAGACGGAGAACCGGCAGATTTTGTGATAGGGGGCTACAGTGAAAACATTCTGATGCTGATTTTACGGGGCAGCCTGGCTCCCGGGGAAAAAGCCGTAATTGAAATGGATTACCGGGTTGTGCTGCCCTATTGCATGGGGCGTTTCGGTTACGGCGATAATATGTATAAGGCCGTCAACTGGTATCCTATAGCTTGTGTTTATGATGAAAACGGCTGGAATCTGGATCCCTATCATATAATTGGAGACCCTTTCTACAGCGACACTGCAAACTACCGCGTATGGATTCAGGCACCGGCCGGCTATGAGATTGCCGCTACAGGAGACATGGCAGGCAGGAGAGAGGAAGAAGATTATGTTATATGGGAGTTTGATGCTCCAGCAGTCCGGGATTTTGCATTTCTGGCCGGAAACCGCTATCAAGCTGCATCCCAAAAGATAGGAAAAACAACTGTCACTTCTTATTATTTTACCGAAAATGCAGGCCTGAAAGCCCTGGACTATGCCGCCCAGGCCCTGGCTTATTTCAATGAGGCCTTCGGTGAATACCCGTATCCCAGATTCAATCTTGTGGAATCAGATTTTTATATAGGCGGCATGGAGTATCCATGCCTTATAATGCTGGATCATAATCTGTACGAGAGAAGTGAGAGTGACTGGCTGGAGATGGTAACAGTGCATGAAACTGCCCACCAATGGTGGTACGGCCTGGTAGGCAACAACCAAATCACAGATGCATGGCTGGATGAAGGTTTGACGGAATATTCCACTGTGCTTTATTACGGCCATCGCTATGGGCAGGAAAAGGAAGAGGAAGTTTATAAGAATTTAATCGGCGAAGGGAAATATAAAAACCTGCAATATATTTTCAGTTCAGATGATATTGATGAGACAATTCACCGCCCCGTCCATGAATTCCCCAACTGGTCGGTATATGATCTCTTAGTATATGGCAAAGGCGCCATGCTGTTTCATTCCCTCCGGGAAGAGATAGGGGATGAGCTGTTTTTTAAATCTCTTCAATTGTATTTCCGGGAAAACTGTTTTAAGAATGCAGGAAAGGAGGATATAATAAAGGCCTTTAACCAGATTACGGGAAAAGACTGGCAGCAGCATTTCGACCGATGGCTGTATGAACATGAATAATATTAATAAGAATGTAAACATTAAATAAAAAATTAATTTTATATTAAAGAAGGACTTTTTATTTTTGCGTCGAATACATAGAATCGTAACATTTTTGTAATAAATAGAATGGATAAGTAATATAATATATAAAAAC
>LFTC01000023.1:4397-4954 GCA_001512915.1 Clostridiales bacterium DTU083
GAAATACATAAGAAAGCAAAAACAATGTTAACTGCCTTTATAAAACCTTGGGCAGGAAAAACCAAATCATGGATAAGTGCTAAGGCAAAGCCGGTTAAACCTTATGCCGGCAAAATAAAGGCATGGGTTTCTGCCGGGCTTTCCAATATCAAACTGACCCATGTGGGTCTTAAACAGCTGGGCATACTTTTTATGCTGGTTGTTTTTCTGGCAACAGGCTGGGTTGGAAACAGTGATGTTGCAGCTTCTGGAGAGGTATTTGCAACCACAATGCAGGCTTACAAGGTTATCCTAAAGGGCCAGGCGGCAGGCTATGTGTGCAATCAGGAATCGGCCAATATTATTATGGATGAAGTGCTCCAGGATGCCGCCGAAAATTATGGCATGGAAGTAACCTTGGAAGATAAGCTCAGCTTTGAGCCGGTTGTTATTGCCCCGGAGAAGCTGTCCACCAAGGAGGAGTTGGAAAGCTCATTCCGCAGGCTGTCTGATATTAACGTAAACGCATATGTTATATATGCCGATGGCGAAAAGCTGGGCACTTTAAAAAGCGAAGA
>LFTC01000023.1:5037-11047 GCA_001512915.1 Clostridiales bacterium DTU083
TGAAAGTGTAGAAGCAAAGATCCGGGAAGGCCAGGAAACAGTGGAGGAGTACACTGTAAAGGAAGGGGACACCTTCTGGTCCATTTCCAAAGCCTTTGATATTGACCATGATGAACTGCTCCGGTTGAACCCGGATATGGATCCGGAAAAATTGAAGCCGGGCCAGAATATCTGTCTTTCCTATCCTAAATCCTTGCTGAATGTGGTAACCACAGAGGTAATAGAGTACGAAGCGCCTGTTCCCTTTGAAACAGAAACCAGGGAAGACAGCTCCATGTTCAAAAACGAATCCAAGGTTATTCAGGAAGGAAAAGAGGGCTTAAAGCTGGTTGAAGCCCGCCTGATAAAGGTAAACGGCATAGAACAGGATAAAGAGGTAATTTCTGAAAAGGTAATTAAAGAGCCGGTTAAGAAAATTGTTGTGAAAGGTACCAAAACCCCTGTAAGCAGGGGCAGCGGCAAGCTCATCTGGCCTGCCCGGGGGCGGCTCACATCCAGGTACGGGCGCCGCTGGGGAAGACTGCATAAGGGAATTGATATAGCCAATTCCAGGGGAACCCCGGTTTATGCAGCCGATTCGGGCAAGGTTATATCCACCGGTTATAACGGCGGTTATGGCAATCTGGTAAAGATAGATCATGGAGGCGGCATGGTTACCTACTATGCCCATCTGAGCAAGATAGTGGTATCCAGTGGAAGCTCTGTTTCCAAAGGACAGTTAATTGGATACATGGGCAGTACCGGCCGGAGCACAGGCCCCCACCTGCACTTTGAGGTGCGTATTAACGGCAGTCCGAGAAACCCGATCAGTTACCTGCCATAGGCAGCATTTCTGCAAGCAAGTTATAAACACCAGCCTGCAGTATAAATCGCAGGCTGTTTTTAATATTACATCTTTTTTAAAATGAAAATATTCTTGTTATTTTTACGTCAAATAGATGCTATAATTATTATGGTGTGGAATATACACTTTTTTAATGCAATCGTAAAACATGCATGTTATAATAGCAGGAGAACTTTCATTCGTTATAAGAAATGCAGCACAGGATGCAAAAATACGCGCGACAACAATTGAGATGCAGGAGGTGAAGCCCACAGCTGAAAGGCCTGGGCGAAGCTTTGGAGAAATTTTACATAAGAGGCGGAATACCGCTTACTGGAACGGTTAAAATAGGAGGAGCCAAAAATGCAGCTGTGGCAATTATGCCGGCAGCTTTGCTTGCAGATGAACCTTGCACAATTGACAACCTCCCTCACATAGATGATGTAATTACTTTAGCTGAGATCTTGCAGGAAGTCGGAGCAAAGGTAAAGCTTAATAAAAATGGCCGTATTACCATTGACGGTTCTACGGTTAAAAGTGAAAAAGCGCCTTATGACATGGCCAAGAGAATGCGGGCTTCCTATTATCTGCTGGGTGTATTTCTTGGGAAATTCGGGAAAGCTGAAATTCCCCTGCCCGGCGGCTGTGAAATCGGTGCCCGTCCCATTGACCAGCATATAAAGGGTTTTGAGGCACTGGGTGCCAAGGTTGAGATTGAACACGGAATTGTAAAGGCAGAAGCCAAGGAACTGGTCGGCAATGAGATCTATCTGGACGTGGTAAGCGTCGGCGCCACTATAAACATAATGCTGGCGGCAGTTAAGGCAAAAGGAGTAACCACCATAGTCAATGCGGCCAAAGAGCCCCATGTGGTGGATGTGGCCAACTTTTTAAACTGCATGGGCGGCAATGTAAAAGGTGCAGGTACCGATACTATCCGCATAAAAGGTGTTGATAAATTAAACGCCTGTGAATATTCCATTATTCCGGATCAGATAGAGGCGGGCACCTTTATGATTGCAGCCGCAGCAACCAAAGGAAATGTAATTATTGATAATGTTATTCCCAAACATCTGGAATCTGTAACGGCCAAATTGCTGGAGATGGGCGTGCAGGTTGTTGAAGGCGATGATTATGTACAGGTAAGGGGAACCGACAAGCCCAGAAAAGTAAATATAAAAACCCTGCCCTATCCTGGTTTTCCAACTGATTTGCAGCAGCCCATATCGGTATTTTGCAGCATTGCCGAGGGGACCAGTGTTATCCATGAAAGCCTGTTTGACCACCGTTTCCGCCATGTGGAAGAGCTGCGGAGAATGGGCGCAAATATTAAGGTGGAGGACAGAATAGCCATAATTGAAGGCGTAGACGGCCTGACTGGAACCCAGGTATCCGCTACCGATTTAAGGGCAGGAGCCGCACTCATCATAGCCGGCCTGGTTGCTGAAGGGGTAACCGAGGTGGAAAACATCCACTTTATAGACCGGGGCTATGAAAGAATCGAAAGTAAATTGGCCGGCCTTAAAGCTGACATTAAGAGGCTGGATGACGGACAAGGCCTGCTGAAAGCGGTTTCGGCCAATATACTTCGGATAAAATAAATCTTTCCTATACTTTTGCCAATAATAGCAGCATAGGGTAATAAGGTTAAAATTTTTTGATGTAATAGGAGACAGAAATGAGGAATTGTTTCTTAGCCTGATAAATTGAATATATGCGGTTGAAGCGAAGCATGCTGTTTACTTAAGCAGGCATGTATGATGAATTTGTGCCTGCCGCTTCAACTGCTTGTGTGCTAAGGAACAATTTCCAGTAAAAAATTCAATTAAACTTATTTGAATCCGTAAGGTTTTAAAACTGTTACTGGACATTTGTTCATTAACAGTTTTTTTTATTTTCATTGACAGAGGCGATTACCATGCTTTTATTGCAATGCAGGAATATAAAAAAGGATTTTGGAATTCATCATGTGTTAAAATCGGCAACCTTTGACCTGGAGGAAGGGGAACGGGTTGGCCTGGTCGGAAAGAATGGAGCCGGCAAAACCACTCTTGTGAATATAATTGCAGGTACCATACAGCCCGATGCCGGCGAGCTTATCTGGCATCGTAAAGATGTACGGATTGGATATCTCAGACAATCAGTATATTACACCGCTGATATTTTGAATGAACTTAATAAGGAATTTCTGCACATCAGCAGTGAACTTGGTGTTTCCAAGGTTTATAAATGGCAGGCTGAGCGTATTGAATTCCTGAGCGGCGGTGAAAGAACCAAGCTGGCTCTTGCCCATATATGGTCATCCAATCCCAGTTTTCTGATCCTGGATGAGCCAACCAATCACCTGGACTTGCAGGGTGTACAATGGCTGATTGATGAACTGAAAAAATATCAGGGAACAATTCTTGTAATTTCCCATGACCGTTATTTCCTGGATCAGACGGTGGATCGTATTATAGAAATTGATGGCGGCACCATTGAGGAATACAGAGGCAATTATACTTTTTACAGAAAAGAGAAAAGAAAGCGATACGAATCACAGCTGCATGCCTATATGATTCAGGAAAAAACCATGAAAGAACTGGAATCAAATATCCGGCAGTTAAAAGAATGGTCCCGCAAGGCCCACAGGGATTCAACAAAGAAGCGTGTTAAGACCGGTAACAAAATGGGAACCAAGGAATATTACCGGGTAAAGGCAAAGAAAATGGACAAGCAGGTTAAGTCTAAAATAAAGAGGCTTGAGAAGCTGAAAAAAGAGGGAATTAAGAGGCCTGATGAAGAGCCTGAAGTGTTTTTTGCCTTTAATCATGTTGGGACCTATGGGAAGAGAGTGCTGGAGGCATCCAATATACGAAAATGCTTTGGCAGCAGGGTCTTGTTTGAAAAAAGCAGCTTCTATATTAACCGGGGCGAAAGGGTAGGAATCTTCGGTCCCAATGGCTGCGGCAAAACCACTTTGGTAAAGGCTTTATTGGGCCGGGAATCCATAGAAGGATCATTGTTTGTATCCCCTTCTGTCAGTATAGGTTATATCAGCCAGGATATATTGGACCTGGAAAGGGATGAAAGGGCACTGGATTTGTTATCCAAGGTCAGTCGGAAAGAACAGGGCAGAATCCGTACCATGCTTGCCAACCTGGGGCTGAATGAAACGCTTTTAAACAAACCCTTAAAGTGTTTAAGTGCAGGGGAGAGAACCAAGTTAAAACTGGCCGATTTGCTTATCAGAGAATATGAACTGCTGATACTGGATGAGCCAACCAATCACCTGGATTTATATACCATGGAGCAATTGGAAGAGGCATTGGAGCAATATGAAGGAACCATATTGCTTATAACTCATGACAGATATATGTTGGAGAAAATCTGCAACAAGCTGCTTGTTTTTGAGAATAATCAAGTTTATAGATTTGAGTCCGGCCTGGCCGATTACCTGAAAAAAGAAAGTATAAAGGATAATGCTGAAACACGAGATAATGGCTTAACACGGGAAGAAGCACGGATGATTATTGAAAACCGGATAACTGAGGTGCTGGGCAGGCTAAGCGAGCTGGAACCGGACACGCCGGAATATCAGGAACTGGATGCTGAATTTAAAGAATTAATAGAAGAAAGAAACAACTACAGGGACTAATCTGTAAACATCTATATTCTAAATTGGGCAGGCCCGGATTCAAAAATACTGCTGCCCCTGGAGTCGATGGCAACGATTAAAGGGAATTTTTCTACTTCCAGCCGGTACACCGCTTCAGGGCCCAGATCTTCAAATGCCAGCACCTCTGCTTTTTTTACGCACCTGGCAATCAGCGCACCCGCACCTCCTGCAGCAGCCAGGTATACAGCCTGATTACGGACAATGGCTTCAACTACCTCAGGGCTGCGCTGCCCTTTTCCTATCATGATCTTTAAGCCCAGGTCCAGGAGAAGCGGAGTATAGCCGTCCATCCGGAAACTGGTGGTAGGTCCGCAGGAGCCGATGATTCTGCCCGGCGGGGCAGGGCAGGGGCCGGTATAGTATATGCTTTGATTCTTAATATCGAAAGGCAGGGGAATACCCTTATACAGGTATTCCACCATCCTTTTATGGGCGGCATCCCTGCCGGTTAACAGGATGCCGGATAACTCAACCATATCCCCGGCGCTCAGTTTAAGAATTTCTTCTGTTGTGGCAGGGGATGTAATTTTCTTAATCATGCTTTCACCCCTAAATTACTGCAGATGCATGCCTGGCAGCATGGCACTGGATATTGACAGCCACAGGCAGACCGGCAATATGGGTTGGATAGGTTTCTACATGCACAGCAAGCGCAGTAGTTCTGCCGCCCATGCCTTGAGGCCCTATGCCGGTTTCATTGATTTTATTAAGCAGTTCCTGTTCCAGTGCAGCTATATCCTTATCAGGATGGGGCTTTCCTGCCTCTCTGAGCAGCGATTTTTTCGCCAGGTACGCAGCTTTTTCCATGGTGCCGCCTATGCCTATGCCTACGATTATGGGCGGGCAGGGGTTGGCTCCTGCCCGGACAACAGTGTCCAGCACAAACTTTTTAATTCCGTCCGCCCCGTCTGCAGGTTTCAGCATGGCCAGCCGGCTCATGTTTTCGCTGCCAAAGCCCTTGGGGGCTGCTGTGATTTTTATCCTGTCCCCTTCCGTCATTTCCAGGTGAATCACAGCCGGGGTATTATCCCCGGTATTTTTCCTTGTAAGGGGATCCAGCACGGATTTCCTGAGATATCCTTTTTCATAGCCCCGGCACACGCCTTCATTTACCGCATCCTCCAGGCTTCCTCCTGTTACGTGCACCTCCCGGCCCAGCTCTATGAATACAACCGCCATGCCGGTATCCTGGCAGAGAGGAAGCTGTTCTTCCCGGGAAATATGCATATTATCCAGAAACTGCTGCAGAATCCATTTCCCCAAGGGAGACTCTTCTTCGTCCCGTGCCTTTTGAAGCAGGATCTTCACATCATCCCCTATTTTGTAACAGGCCTCTATGCAGAGCTGTTCAACTGTCTGTGTAATAAGAGAAGTGCTGACCGTTCTCATGTCTTCACCTAAATTCATTTATCCGTGTATTATTTATTAATTATATCATTATAGAAGAGAAACAAAAGACACTTATTTGGCCAGTATAGAAAATTCATGGCATATGTATTATAATAAACTTTGTTATTAACCTTTTCCTG
>LFTC01000023.1:11097-18226 GCA_001512915.1 Clostridiales bacterium DTU083
ACCGACAGAACGCATCTGCTGGTAGATGCAGGCGTTCCCATGAAGCATATTCTGGCCGGCCTTAAACAGATTGGCGTAGAAGGCAGAGATCTAAACGGCATACTGGTAACCCATGAGCATTCCGATCACATAACCAGCGTAGGCGCTATTTCCAGGAAATATAATATTCCTGTTTATGCCAATGAACAAACCTGGCAGGCTATGGAATCCAAGCTTGGAAGAATCGGCGCGGGAAACCGCCGGATTTTTTATAATGACATGGATTTTTACATCCAGGACATCAATGTGCAGCCCTATCAAATACCCCATGATGCCGCTGATCCTGTGGGCTTCAGCTTTTATTACAAGAACAAAAAAATAAGTATAACCACCGATTTGGGGCACACTAATAAAAAAATCATTAAAAACGTTATGGATTCTGACCTGCTTATCCTGGAAGCCAATCATGATGAAAATATGCTGATGACAGGGCCCTATCCGGCTTATCTGAAAAAGCGGATCAGAGGAAGAAAGGGTCATTTGTCCAATGAGGATACCGGCCGGGCCTTGCTGGAAATAATCAAGGGGAAGGTTACCCATGTACTGCTGGCTCATCTGAGCAAGGAAAACAATTATCCCCAGCTGGCCTATCAGACGGTTGCGGATATTCTTATGGAAAACGGAGTGCAGCCGGGAAAGGATATTCAAATAGATCTGACCTACCGGGACCGTGCCAGCAATTTTTATCAGCTGGGATAATACAGGTGCAGGCCATAACGTTTGCTGACTGGAGGGAATGGCTTGCGCCCCAGGTTTTTGCTGATCATTGCCATTGCCGCAATGATTTTTTTGTCTTCATGTAATCTTCATAATAGCGGGCAGGATAATGCACAAGACCAAATTGAAAATAACCCCCTGCACATCAGCCAGCCCGCACCCGCAAGGGATCCGGCCCAGGCCGGTGCCATTGCCCGGGCGGTGCAAAAGGTGGGGCCTTCGGTGGTAGGAATTACCACTACCCATGTCAGGGAAGATGAATTCTGGGATGATTCGGTTATAGAAGGCATCGGTTCAGGTTTTATAGTAAGCTCTGACGGTTATATATTGACCAATGATCATGTGGCTGTATCCCTGGATGCTGAAATCGTTGTTATTCTGAAAAACGGCGATGAGTTAAAGGGCAAGGTTCTGTGGACCGATCCTACCTTGGATCTTGCGGTAATCAAGGTGGATGAAACAGGTCTTCCTGCAGCAGAGCTGGGAGACAGTTCCCAGCTTGTTGTGGGCGATCCGGTAATAGCCATAGGCACTCCTTTGGGGCTGCAGTTTCAGCATACCACCACCGCAGGCATTATAAGTGCATTGGACCGGACAGTAGAAGTTGGCACCGAACGGGGCCAGAATTTCATGGAAGATCTGATTCAGACCGATGCTTCCATCAATCCAGGCAACAGCGGAGGACCCCTTGTAAATATCCAGGGGCAGATTATAGGAATAAATACAGTTAAGGTAGCCAGTGCAGAAGGCATAGGTTTTGCCATTCCTATCAATGCGGCCAAACCGGTAATACAGCATTTCCTGGAAGAGGGAGAATTTATAACTCCTTACATCGGCGTGGTAGGCTATGATAAGGAAATTGCCCATTACTACAAACAAACCGACAGTTTGGCAGACGGGGTTTATGTGGTTAATATAGATCCCCGGGGTCCCGCATATAAAAGCGGCATTCGAAAGGATGACATAATAACCAGGGTAGGCGGCAAGCCGGTAACAAAAATGCTGGAGCTTCGCACTGCCATTTATTCCTACCATGTGGGAGATCAGGTAAGGGTTACTGTCATGCGTGATAATAAGGAAATGGAATTTACGCTGACACTGGAAAAAAGCCCGGTATCTGCATCAAAATAGAAGATAAAATGTTACAATGGAATACAAGGGGGTTTTTGCGTTGTATGATGAAACCAGAAAGATTCCAGGTCCTTTTGCAAGCGGCATGCTTTACTTAATCGTTCTACTGCTTATGCTGCTTTCCTCATTTTACACTGCCCGCATAGATATAGAAGGAGACCGGTATTTTTATTACCTTTTTATTCTACAGCTTATCACCATCGGCCTTCCTGTAATCGGTTATCTTCTTATTCGAAAAAAATATATAAAGCATTCCTTAAGGCTGAATAAGGTAAAATTGGCTGAGGTGCTGTTGTCCGCAGGCATGGCCTTTTTTGGCTACGGCGTAATTATTTTTATTAATTTATTGTGGATGATATTTTTAAGCAGGTTTGGCGAACCCCAGCCCGTGCCTATACCGCCAATTGAAAATGGCAGGCATTATCTTATGGCGATTGCCTCCATGGCCCTTGCGCCTGCTGTGCTTGAGGAATTCATGTTCCGCGGTGTTATTCAAAGGGGATATGAAGGCTATGGCAGAGCGGTGTCCATTATATTAACCGGCATAATGTTTGCTTTTCTGCATTTAAGCGTTGTTACAATTCCTGCAATCATATTTATGGGCATATTGCTTTGCTATATAGCATACAGGGCAGATTCCGTATGGGCCAGCATTGCTTATCACTTTACCAATAATATGATCGCTATTACCATTGCTTATGTGTCCAGCCTGATTTCGAACATGCTGCCGGGGGATTTTCAGGGAATGTCGGCTTCATTGGCTGATATTCCGCCTGATCAGCTTAGAATGGCAGTTATTGCATGGGCATTTATCGGTTTCTTTGCCTTAATCCTGTTTGGAGCATGCTTTGCAGGTTTTCATATAGTTACCAGGGAAAAGCAGAAGGATATGCCGGTGAGATTTGAGGCAGAAAAGGGAAGCCTTTTGCAGCTGATCATACCCTTGGCCTTGGCTGCCGTAATTATTGCTGCAGTGCTGGTTTTTGAAGTAATTCATATGATAAATCCGGTTCCGGTGTTATAACTTCCCGGAATTAATGATAATGGAAGAAACTGCTTATGAATATAAGGCTGATTTGTGTTGGAAAAATCAAAGAAAAATATCTGGTTCAGGGAATCTCGGAATATAAAAAACGGCTGAGCAGGTATGCCAAGCTTGAAATCATCGAGGTGCAGGATGAAAAGGCGCCTGAATCCCTTTCCCCTGCAGAAGAACAGGCGGTGCTGGGAAGGGAAGGGGAACGTCTAACAAGGTATATGCGGGATAGCGCGGTTAAAATAGTTTTGGCTATAGAAGGCCAGCCCTTTTCATCGGAAGAATTTGCAGAAAAGCTGCAACGGTATGCACTTTCAGGCAGAAGCCAGCTGGACTTCATCATAGGAGGCTCCCTGGGCCTGGATCAGGCGATCATAAAGCAGGCTGATCTGCTCCTGTCCTTTTCCAGGTTCACCTTTCCCCACCAGCTGATGCGGCTCATACTTATGGAACAGATATACAGGGCCTTTCGGATCATTAATGGCGAGCCGTACCATAAGTAAGCTCAGGATGCTAAAACAGCATCTTTTTTTATGGCAATATAAAAAGCTGCCAGGAAAAATATAATGAAAGCCCCGTAAATATGTGTATAATTAATATTATGGTTTTACTAAAGCTGAAGAGAAGGACAGATGTGTAATATGATACATAAAAACAATCTTACGGAAGGAAGCATAGTAAAGACACTGTTCAGGCTTGCTCTTCCCATAATGGGAACTTCCTTTGTTCAAATGGCTTACAACCTGACAGATATGATCTGGGTAGGCAGAATCGGCTCTGATGCCGTGGCAGCTGTGGGCACAGCCGGCTTTTTCACCTGGCTGGGCGCAGCTTTTATTTTAATCCCCAAAATAGGGGCTGAAGTCGGGGTAGCCCAGTCGGTTGGCAGAAAAGATATGGACGAAGCAAAGGTATATATTAAGCACAGCATTCAGATGATAATAGCACTTGCTTTGTTTTATGCGTCTGCACTCATAATCTTCAGAAGACCCCTGATTGGCTTTTTCAATCTTGGGCAGGCTGATATTGTAAACAATGCTATTACTTACCTGGTTATTATATCATGCGGACTGGTATTTTATTTTATCAATCCTGTATTTACAGCCATATTTAACGGCTATGGGGAAAGCAGGACGCCTTTCTTGATAAATTCCATAGGCCTGATTGTAAATATGATTCTGGATCCATTGCTGATTTTAGGCATTGGGCCTTTTCCCAGGCTGGAAGTGGCGGGTGCAGCCCTTGCTACCATAATTGCCCAGGCCATGGTGACTTTTGTTTTCTTAATTACAGCTTCCAGGAGACCTGAACTCTTTTCAAGGCTTAATATCTTCAGTCTTCCGGATAAAGAACACGCTGTAAGGATAGTTAAACTTGGTTTTCCTGTTGCCTTGCAAAGCGGCTTGTTTACCGGCTTTGCCATGATTATTGCCAGGATAATTGCCCAATGGGGCCCTGTTCCCATAGCGGTACAGAAGATAGGCTCCCAGATTGAGGCCATATCCTGGCTGACCTCTTCCGGTTTTCAGACTGCCATGGCTGCTTTTGTGGGGCAGAATTACGGCGCCGGAAAATGGCCCAGGGTACGGCGGGGCTACAGAGCGGGCATGACAATCATGTCAGTAATAGGGATTTCAGCCACCCTGCTGCTGACCCTGGCGCCCAGGCAGCTGTTTTCCATATTTGTATCGGAAGAAGAAACCATCAGGCATGGCATTGTCTATCTTCAGATTTTAGGCCTCTCCCAGCTGTTTATGTGCATAGAATCCACCAGCGCAGGCGCTTTTAACGGATTGGGCAGGACCATTCCGCCTTCGGTGGTAAGCATTACTTTTAACGCCCTTAGAATTCCTGCAGCGCTTATTCTTTCATCCACCGCTCTGGGCTTGGACGGGGTTTGGTGGTCCATCAGCATGTCCAGCGTATTTAAGGGCCTGGTGCTGACCACATGGTTTATAATAATGCTCAGGCGCAATCCTGAAGCCGGCGGGGCTTTGGATATTGAAAGTTCCCTGGCCGGCCAAAAATAGCAGCAGCTGCTGTTCTGGGGAAGGGTTTTATCTGGCATATATAGAAATACATTCTTGGATAGAACATGAAAAATAATAAAACGAAGGAGATGATATATAATGAAATCTTACAGAAAGGAATTGACTTTCCATACAAGAACCAGAAGGGCTTTTATTAATATCACACCTCAGATTGAAGAGTGCCTGAGGGAGAGCGGAATAAAAGAAGGCCTGCTCTTATGCAATGCCATGCACATTACCGCCAGTGTTTTCATAAATGATGATGAACCGGGCCTGCACAGCGATTTTGAAAGGTTCCTTGAAAAACTTGCTCCGGAAAAACCATATGACCAATATGCTCATAATGGTTTTGAAGACAATGCCGATGCCCATCTGAAGCGGACCATTATGGGAAGAGAAGTGGTAGTTGCCGTAACCAACGGAAGATTGGATTTCGGACCCTGGGAGCAGATTTTCTACGGCGAATTCGACGGTAAGAGGCCCAAAAGGGTATTGGTTAAAATCATAGGCGAGTAAGGAAATACATAAACTAGTTTTTCAGCAATAAAATTTTCAGCCTGCTGTAAGTGATTTTATCAGCAGGCTGATTCATTTCACCTTCCGTATATTCTGGTTAATTTGGCTATTTTCTCTGCCAATTCATCCGTCAGTGCATCTTCCTTCATTCTCCATACCCAGTTGTTTCCCAGGGTGGATGGAGTATTCATCCGGGCTTCATCACCCAGCCCCAGGTAATCCTGCATGGGGATAATGCAAGTATCGGCTGTGGAACTGAAGGCGCCCCGGATAAAGCCCCAGTTGAATCCTTCTTCAAAACTTAGTTTAAGATAATCGCGTGCAAATAGAAGTTCTCTTTTCCCGGCCTTTTTCACCCAGCCAATAATGGTATTATTGTCATGGGTTCCTGTATAAACCACGCAGTTGCGGGTATAGTTATGGGGCAGGTGTTCGGATTCCGCTCCGGATTCAAAGGCAAACTGCAGTACTTTCATGCCTGGGAATCCAGTCTTTCCAATCAGCTCATATACTTCATCGGTTAAAAATCCAAGGTCTTCCGCTATTATAGGCAGCTCACCAAGCTCTTCCTTTATTCTTTCAAAGAATTTGTAACCGGGTCCCTTGGTCCATTTTCCGTTCACTGCGTCTGAAGAACCGTATTTAACCTCCCAGTAAGCTTCAAAACCTCTGAAGTGATCTATGCGAACCATATCGTACATTTCAAAACTGGCGCGGATGCGGTCAATCCACCATGTATAGCCGTCTCTTTCCATGGCTTCCCAATCATAGACCGGGTTTCCCCAGAGCTGCCCTGTTTCAGAGTAAGCATCAGGAGGGCAGCCGGCCACGGTTAGAGGATATAAATTTTCATCCACTTTAAAAAGCCCGTGGTGCCTCCACAGGTCTGCGCTGTCTTCTGCAACATATATGGGAATGTCTCCTATTATGCGTATGTTCTTCTTGTTGGCATAATTCTTAAGGGCTTTCCACTGCTTGAAGAAAAAATATTGTACAAATATATGAAAATAAATCTCGTCCTGGTTTTCCCTTTCAAAGTCCAATACGGCTCTGGAATTAATATTCCTGTATTCCTGGGGCCATTTAAGCCAGGAAACATCATTATGAGCTTTCTTTATGGCCATAAAAAGAGCAAAATCTCTAAGCCAGGTTTTTTCTTTTTCATAGAAAGCTTCCAGTTCTCTATTTATTTCTTTCTTTGCCCTTTTATAGGCAATTCTTAAAAGGGCGGTTTTGTTTTTATAAAGAAGCCCGTAATCTACCCTTTCAGGATTATCTCCCAGGGGATGGAGTGCGATATCTTCCTTGTTCAAGTATCCCTTTTGGAAAAATTCTTCCAAATCTATGAAATAAGGATTTCCGGCAAACACGGAGAAGTTTTGGTACGGTGAATCTCCGAATCCGGTAATTCCCAAGGGCAGAATCTGCCACTCCTTCTGGCTGGCACACTCCAGAAAATCCACAAAATCATATGCGCCCTTTCCAAAATCTCCAATGCCATAGGGGCCCGGCAGGCTTGAAATATGCATTAATATACCGCTGCTGCGACGCTTCATGTTTTCTCCAATTCAGTGAGATTATCGCTGAATTTTCGCCTCCTGTCCTATATATATGTATTAAATTTTAACAATTATATAATGTGAATCTAACTGTATTTTCT
>LFTC01000023.1:18323-19753 GCA_001512915.1 Clostridiales bacterium DTU083
CAGATTGGTAATGAGCAACTGGCTGTTGATATCATTGCCCAATTCCATAAAGTTATCTATAAGACTATCAAAGAGCAGAACTATCTGCTCCCAATGACTTGAAGTATCCAGCATTTGAATTAACACAGGTGTCAAATTTTCGATAACATGATCATAATAATGCAGAATTATATCCTGTTTAGACTTTAAGTGATAATAAAAGGTAGGTTTTGAAATTTCACAAGCATCACATATGTCATTAACCGTAACATTATTATACCCTTTTTCTTTAAATAGCTTAATAGCAGTGTCAAATATTTTGTCCTTGGTGGTCATAAGGTGATGAATTCCTCCATAAAACAATTTCTCTTTCAAATCATAACAACAAAACGGTGTGTTTTCAAGGAAAATCAATATTCGTTTATGTTCTCAAAAAAATTAATAAAAAATTGCAAGATTATATTGACAAAAATTTAACTATAAGTTATTATAACCATAGTAATAATATATATTACCGAGGTAAGAAATCAGTTAATATAATTTATTTTTTAATAAAGAAAGGGGAAAAGCCAAATGAAAATTCTTGAACACGCTCAGATAGGCAAAATGAAGCTTCGCAACAGAATCTACATGGCCCCTATGGGCACGTCAACGGATCCTGATGGATCATTTTCCGACCGTTCTATCCGTTACTATGAAGAACGGGCAAAAGGCGGCTTTGGACTTATTATTACAGGCGCCAACCAGGTAACCACCAAATATGAAGCTAAAGCGTGCAATATCCTGGAAACCCCAAAGTCTATTGAGCAACTGAACTTTTTAGTAAGAAGAATACACAATCATGGAGCCAAACTTTGTCTGCAACTGACGCCAGGCTTGGGCCGCATGCAGTTTACAACAGCAGATGTAAGGCCTTATGCTGCAAGTGAAGTTGATTCTTTCTGGTTCCCAGGATTGAAATGCAGGGAATTATCCAAAGATGACATTCAATTTATTGTTAAAAAAATGGCAGAAGGTGCAGCCATAGCTAAACATGCAGAGGTTGATGCCATTGAGCTGCATGGTTATGGCGGTTATTTGATGGACCAGTTTCAATCCGAGTTATGGAACAAGAGAACAGATGAATACGGCGGCAGCCTTGAAAACAGAATGCGCTTTTCAATAGAATGCATTAAGGCAATTAGGGAAGCAGTAGGTCCTGATTTTCCGATTCTCTTTAAGTTTACACCCTATCATGGCGTACCCGGCGGCCGTGAACTGGCCGAAGGCATTGAAATGGCTAAGATGCTGGAAGAAGCCGGCGTGGATGCTCTTCATGTTGACGTGGGATGTTATGAAGCATGGTATAAAGCAATCAATACCGTGTATGAACCTCCATGTGTGCAGCTGGATGTCGCTGCCGAGATTAAAAAGCATGTCAATATTCCGGTTCTGTCACAGGGTAAGATGCA
>LFTC01000023.1:19872-30963 GCA_001512915.1 Clostridiales bacterium DTU083
AATCCTCTTGCTTTTGCTGAGGACTATTACCCGGTTGAACCAGGTGATCCGAATAAGCGTGTTCTTGTGGTAGGAGGCGGGCCGGCAGGCATTACAGCAGCTATTACAGCAGCTGAAAGAGGCATGCAGGTAGAACTTTGGGAGAAGAAAAATGAGCTTGGCGGATTGCTGCTGGCAGCAGGCGGACCCAGATTTAAAAAAGATGTTATGGACTATGTGCATTACCTGGTGAATAAACTATATCGCAGCAATGTAAAGATACGCCTTATGAAGGAAGCAACTCCGGAAGATGTTCTTGCAGGAAACTTTGACAAAGTAATCATCGCAACCGGTTCAAGCCCGGTTATGCCTCCAATCAAGGGTATAGATCAGCCCTTTGTTGTAGGAGCGAATGATCTTTTAACCAATAAGAAGGGTTATGGTAAAAAGGTTGTTGTACTGGGCGGCGGCCTTGTAGGCTGCGAGACGGCATGTCACTGTGCTGAAAGGGCAGAGGAAGTTACCATAATAGAGGCACTGCCTGAAATCCTGATGACTGTTAAACACAGCAAGAATAATGACCAATCTCTTCGTCAGTTGATGAAGGACTGTGATGTAAAGACGATCACCAATGCTAAGGTAGCAGAGTTTAAGGACAACAAGGTATACTATGAAAAGGATGGCAAACAGGAAGTTATAGAGGCAGACACAGTTGCTATAGCAGCAGGATACCGTTCAAATACCTCCTTATATGAAGCCATCAATGGCAAAGTAGACTGTGCTGTTGTTGGAGATGCAGAAGTGCCGGATAATATTTTGAGAGCTGTTCACCACGGTTTCCATGCGGTTCGCTGCATCTGAAAAATAAGTATTACTTAATATAAACAGGGAAACAATCAGTTTCCCTGTTTTTTTATGCACCCGGCATGGACGCAATTTCATGGGTGAGAGACCCGGGCAGGGGTGATAGTGCCAAGTACATAGCAAAGGGCCAGAGTGTCCTCTGTGACGAGGAATCTAAAAGAATTAGCATTTTATAGAGAACTTTTCATTAGTAGCACGGGTAATAATATTGAATCTAACAATAAATCCAAAAAAAGAAGTGATAAATTATGAATAACTTCTTCGGTTTTTTAAGCAACACTAAAATTAGCAAACAGGAGCATTATGCACTGATACAATTAACGGGTATGGAATCAGTTTATAAAGAAGATTTTTTGTTATTGAATTTTAAGGGCAATGGATTTGAGAATGAAAAAAATGTAGTATTGTTCAACGGCCGGATCTACAATTTGAACGATCTTGAAAACATGCTGAATATAAACGATAACAAAGCTGGCATGCAAACAACTGAACAGTTGTTATTAAACCTGTATCAGGATCAAGGAGAGAATTTTGCAAAGCATTTGCGCGGGGCGTTTTCCATAATAATTTGGGATAAACAGAACAGGATTTTGTTTGCCGCAAGGGATCACTTTGGCATGAAACCCCTTTATTACATGGAAACCCTTAAAGGCCTTTATTTTGCCTCTGATGCCAAATATCTTTATCATATCCGGAAAAACAGGGAGATAAGCAAAACTGCATTGCAAAACTACCTGACCTTTCAATATGTTCCGGAACCGGATACCATGGCGGAAGGAATCTGTGCACTGGAGCCCGGTTCTCTTTTGATAAAGAAATATGGCGAGGGCAATGTTCTCAGTATCAAAAAATATTGGTCTGTCAGCCTGAAGCCGGTTTCAGAAAGCCTGGATGAGAAGATAAGGGAAATAAGAGATGCCCTGGCCGAATCTGTAGTAAGGCATATGCAGGCAGATGGGCCGGCAGGCTGTTTTCTGTCCGGCGGGATAGATTCAGCGATCATAACTGCCCTGGCAAAGGAGGTAGACCCAGGCATAAAGACCTTTACTGCAGGTTTTGATGTTGAAGGGTACAATGAGATAAACCTGGCTGAGGAAATTGCTGATTTTTACAAGCTGGATAATATAAGCCGGGTTATTGGCCCGGAAGAATTTGCTGAGGACATGCCGAAGATAATCTGGCACATGGGTGTTCCCGTTGCAGATCCTGCCGCTGTTCCATTGTACTTTATAGCCCGGGAGGCCAAAAAGCATGTGGATACTGTGCTTTCCGGCGAGGGATCCGATGAGCTTTTCGGCGGATACAATATCTACAGGGAACCTTTGGATCTGAGGATATTTAACCATGTGCCCCAAAAACTAAAGAATATACTGCTGTCATTATCCCAGGTCATTCCTGAGGGCGTTAAGGGTAAAGGATTTATTGAAAGGGGCTGTACGCCTGTTGAAGAGCGCTATGCCGGCAATTCCCATATATTTAAGGAATCAGAAAAAAGCCGTTTTCTTAAGAAATACGATGATTCCTGCTCCTTCACCCTAGTTACCAGACCTTATTACAGCCGTGTGCAGGATTACAATGATGTTGAAAAAATGCAGTATATAGATTTGCATACCTGGCTGACAGGAGACATACTGGTCAAAACCCACAGGATGACAGAAGCACACTCCCTGGAGCTGAGATGTCCTTTCCTGGATCTTAAAGTCTTCAATGCAGCTTCAAAACTGGCCCTGGAGGACAAGATCCAGGGTCGCACTACCAAATACTTACTGCGCCGGGCATTCAGCCATATACTTCCCAAAAATGTTACAAAGAGAAGGAAGCTGGGCTATCCTGTACCTATAAGGGTCTGGCTCAAGGATGAACTTTATAATTGGGCTGTAGATATAGTGAAATCCAGCAGTGCTGATGAATATATTAACAAGGCAGAAGTTATTAGACTAATCGATGAACACCGTAAAGGGAGAGCCGACAACAGCAGAAAAATCTGGACCATGCTGGTATTCTTGATGTGGTTTGAAATCTTTTTCCCAGATGGTTCGGAAGAAGCCCCTGCTAAAACCGGAAACAGAGTTTATCTGGCTGTATAAAAAATATCTCTTTTTTAAGTCTGCCGCCGTCAGGCGGCTTGTATTTTTGATTGGTTAAGTAATATACTGTTTACAGATTATATAAAACAGGGAAGTAAGATTAATGAATTTTTTGGCTCATATTTATCTGGCCGATCAGGGAAACGAAAAACTTCTCATCGGCAACCTGCTGGGCGATTTTGTGAGAAAAGTTGATGAACCCAGGTATGAGGAATCCATCCGCAAGGGCATCCATATGCACCGGAAGCTGGACAGCTTTACAGATTCCCATCCTGTTTTTCTAAAAAGCAGACAGCGGGTGTCCGGCCTGAACAGGCGTTATGCAGGTGTGCTGATAGATATATTTTATGATCATTTCCTGGCCAGAAATTGGAAGCAGTATTCAGATCAATCCCTGGAGAAGTATGCACAGCATTTCTATGATATTTTAAATAAGCATAAAAAGATACTTCCGGATAATTTAAAAAGAATCATGCCTTACCTGATGGAAGAAAACTGGCTTGTGAATTACCGGGAAATATGGGGCATAGAACAGGCGGTAAACAATATAGCAAGAAGGTTTGCCAGTTCAAGGCGTCCCATGAAGGATCCAATCAAAGAATTGATCAATAACTACGAAAACCTGGAACAGGATTTTCTCTTGTTTTTCCCTCAGGCCAAAGAGTTCGCAAAGCATTTAACAGAATATTACATTATTGATCAGCTGTGATATTTAAAGGATGGTGCTGATATGAAAGGTAAAAATATACCCAATATACACAGGCACAATCCGCCGGAGTGGTTCAAAAAGAGTGATTTCGGCATATTCATACATTGGGGGCTGTACAGCGTTCCAGCCTTTGCTCCGGCGGAGACAGAGGATTTTGCAGCCATATTGCGGACCAAATCCCCGGAGTATCTGTTTGCAAACCAGCCCTATGCAGAATGGTATAAAAACAGCATGATGATTAAGGACAGTCCGGTTTACAGATTTCACAAAGACCACTATGGAGATATGTCGTATGAGGAGTTTGCCAGAACTTTTAAACAAACAGCAAAAAACGTTGACGTGGAGGAATGGACATCGCTTTTCAGCGCTGCAGGGGCAAAATATGTTGTAGTTGTCACAAAGCACCATGATGGATTTGTAATGTACAATACAAGGCATAAAAACCCGCGGGTGGACGGCTTTAACCTGGATTTTGACTTTGTGGGGGATCTGGCACAGGCTTGCCGCGCCAGGGGAATGCGCTTTGGAGTTTATTATTCCTCCCTTCTGGACTGGACGTTTACCGGCAAGCCCATAACAAAGGTTTCCGATCTTTTTCTATGTAACAACAACAGCCGTGAGTACATGGATTACTGCCGTAATCATTGGCTGGAGCTTATTGACAGGTACAAACCCGATATCCTGTGGAGTGATATCGGTTATCCGGCTGATCCAAGACTGGAGGATTTGTTCCGCTATTACTATGAACAGGTTCCGGAAGGAGTAGTAAATGACCGGTGGACCCAGTTTCCCAACTGGCTGCGGAATCCATTGGGCAGGAAACTGCTGGACGTGCTTGCCGCCAAATGGATGAAGGCAGATGGAGATTACGATGTAAAGTATTATGATTACAGAACAATTGAATACACCTCTGAATGGAGAAGAAACGATGTTTGGTTTGAAATGTGCAGGGGAATGGACAAATCCTTTGGCTATAACAAGTACAGCAATCCTAAGGATTTTATAACTGCTGAGGAAGTCAGAAAGACAATTGATGAAATTTATCCTAAAAAAGGCAGGCTGCTTTTGAATGTCGGTCCTGATGAAAACGGTAATATACCCGAATATCAGCGCAAGGTGCTGGCAGACTTGCAAAACTATAAAACATGAATAATTGTTCATATAATTATTGACAGGTTGGCAGGAATTACATATAATGATATTGGAACATATGAATCATCATTCATATGATGGAGTGATGTGGAGAAAGTAGTTGATGTGTTGTGGCAGCGAAGAGGGATTTAACTATAGAACGATGCGATTGTGATATAATCCATCAGGAAGTTGTTGATGAGGTTCAAAGCAGAATGCCCAAAGAGGAAACTTTATATGATCTGGCGGAATTCTTTAAGGTGTTCGGTGATTCCACACGGATAAGGATACTTTGGGCATTGGCTGAATCGGAAATGTGTGTTTGCGACATTGCCAATCTGCTTAACATGACCCAGTCTGCCATCTCGCACCAGCTGAGGGTGCTGAAGCAGGCAGCCCTGGTGAAATACAGAAGGGACGGCAAGATCGTGTATTATTCCTTGGACGATGATCACGTAAAGCAGATCATTGACCAGGGCATGGCCCATATTAATGAATAAATGTCCGCAATCAATGCGGAATATATTTTTTGCTTAATACATGAACAATTGTTCAAGTATTCAAGCGTGTGAATATTTTTAATTTTATAATAGTTCATTCAAACTCAGGAGGAAAATACTATGACAAAAAAGTTTTTGTTAAAAGGTTTGGGATGTGCAAGCTGTGCTGCCAAAATGGAATCAGCCATTTGCAAACTGGATGGTGTAAAGGAAGCAACAGTCAATTTTATGACCTCCAGGCTGATAATAGAGGGTGATGACGACAAGATGCCTTCAATTATTGAACAGGCAGAAAAAATAGTTAAAAAGATAGAACCGGATGTGGTTGTGAAAAAGGCTTGAAGGAGACAGATCCATGAGGAAACGTATCTGGAGAATAGTTATAGCTGCATTTATCTGGGCAGCTGCTGAGCTGATGAAATCCAATATTTCATCTGACTACATGGAATGGGCGTCGGCTGCCCTGTTTTTGGCAAGCTATTTAATTGCAGGCGGGGATATTCTCATGAAAGCCGCCCGCAATATTGTTCGGGGAAATATTTTTGATGAAAACTTCTTGATGAGCATAGCTACCATAGGCGCCTTTCTCATAGGGGAATACCCTGAAGGCGTGGCTGTCATGCTTTTTTATCAGGTTGGGGAACTGTTCCAGGATTATGCAGTTGACACTTCCAGGAAGTCCATTGCTGAACTGATGGATATCCGCCCGGATTATGTCAATATATACAAAGGCAATGAACTTGTGCAGACAGATCCGGATGAAGTAAAGGCAGGCGATACCATTGTAATTAAGGCGGGGGAAAGGGTTCCCCTGGACGGAAAGGTGCTGGAAGGATCTTCCCTGCTGGATACATCTGCCCTGACAGGGGAACCGGTTCCCCGGGAAGTTAGGGAAGGCAGTGAAGTTCTAAGCGGCTGCATTAATCTGACCGGCGTTCTTACAGTGGAGGTGACCAGGGAATACGAAGAGTCCACCGTCAGCAGAATATTAGACCTGGTTGAAAATGCCACCAACAAAAAATCCAGGTCAGAAAGGTTTATTACCCGTTTTGCCAGGTACTATACCCCTGTTGTGGTAGCTATTGCTGTCTTGCTTGCAATTGTTCCGCCCCTTCTTATCAAAGATGCAAATTTCTCAGACTGGATTTACCGTTCTTTGGCTTTTCTGGTGGTTTCCTGTCCCTGTGCCCTTGTCATATCCGTACCCCTCAGCTTTTTTGGCGGCATCGGCGGGGCTTCTTCCAGGGGCATTCTGGTTAAGGGCGGCAACTATCTGGAAGCCCTGGCCCGGACCGACCGGATTGTATTCGATAAAACCGGCACCCTGACAAAGGGAGTATTCCGTGTGCAGGAAATCCGGCCTTCGGATGCCGGGTTTTTAACCGAGGCTGCTATAGGCTTGGATAATGCAAATGCTGATGGAAAAAAAACTGAAAATGAGATAGAAACCAGGAAGCAAAAGCTTCTGGAGCTGGCTGCCCATGCTGAGCATTATTCCAACCATCCCATCTCTCTGTCACTGAAAGAGGCTTACGGCAAGGAAATAAATCCCGGCAGGATTTCTGATGCGGAAGAAATATCCGGCCATGGTGTCCGGGCGGTGGTGGATGGAAAAGAAATACTGGTAGGAAACAAGCGGCTGATGAAGAAGTATAATATTTTCCATTATCAGGAGGCAGAAGCGGGAACTATAGCCCACATAGCAGTAGACAGGCAGTACGCAGGCTATATTCTGATCGCTGATGAAATTAAGGAGGATGCCCGCAAAGCCATCAGGGAACTGAAAGAGGCCGGAATCCGTCAGACCTACATGCTTACCGGCGATAATGAGGAAGCGGCAATGAAAACTGCAGGGGACCTGCAGCTGGACCATGCCTATGCAAACCTGCTGCCCGGAGATAAGGTTTCAAAGCTGGAAGAAATTCTTAAGAATTCTTCGCCTAAATCAAAGCTGGCTTTTGCAGGGGATGGGATAAATGACGCGCCGGTGCTTGCCAGAGCGGATGTAGGCATTGCCATGGGCGGCCTGGGTTCGGATGCAGCCATTGAAGCGGCAGATGTGGTTATTATGACCGATGAGCCCTCCAAAATAGCTACAGCTATCCGGATTGCCAAGAAAACTTTGCGAATAGCCTGGCAGAATATCAATATGGCTGTCATAATTAAAATTGCTGTTCTGATTTTCAGTGCATTAGGCCTGACGACCTTATGGGCAGCTATTTTTGCCGATGTGGGCGTTACCATAATTGCTGTTCTGAATTCCTTAAGGGCTTTGAATGTAAAAACTCTTTAAACGTAAATTATTAAACAATTTTTATTTAATTGACAAAAGTGTGAAAATAATATAAAATTTTAATACATCCACAGAACAAACTAATTAATCTTGTCTATATCAAACAAAATTTTGCACCTCGAATATAAAAGCTATTATAAAATAAGGAGGTCTCATATCATGGATATGAAGAGCACTTTGAAAGGGTCTTTGTTCAGTCAGCACATGCTGCCGGAAGGATGGGACATTGAAAGGATTGAGAAATGCGTCAGCAATGATCCCTCCACTGTATTTGACCCGCAGCCGTTCTGGCACAAGGATTTCAAACCCGTAGCCTGCGACAATCTGGAACAATTCGGAGCTTATATGGGCCATGAAATTGCCATGCAGATCAGAACTGCCAAGGAAGAAGGCCGCGACCTTATACTCATTCTCCCGGTTGGACCCATGGGCATGTACAGATGGCTGGTATACTTCCTCAAAGAGTGGAACATAAAATGCGATCATGTACATGGTTTTAATATGGATGAGTGGAGCGATGCAGAAGGAAACACATTACCTGCTGATCAACCCGGATCATTTACATACGCAATGAATGAAGCCTTATATGGTCCCCTCGGAGAACTGACAGTTCCTGAAAGCCAGAGAAATTTTGCAACCAAGGAAAACATAGCAAGGTATCCGGAAAAAATAGCCGAATTAAGAGCAAAGGGCGCAAAACAGGTAATGGTATTTGGTATCGGACGCGCCTGCCACATCGCCTTCTGGGAGCCTCATTTCGCAAAGGAATATGACAGTGAAGAAGCATGGCTGGCAGCAACCCATCGAATCGGGGCAAATCTGCATCCCTTAACCATTGAACAGAATGCAATCACCAGCTTCCGCAGCAACTGGACATTGATTCCCTGTTATGCAAATACTGTCGGGCCTGGAATTCTGTTCAAGTCTGACTATATCATAGGCGGAGCCGATGGTGTGTTGAGCCGCGGCATGCAATGGCAAGGCCAGAGCTTTTGGATGACATTGCGTTATGGTCCGGACCCGGCCGTAACATCCAGCTACATCCCGACACTTCCAGGTAAATTGTTCTTCATGAAAGAACTGGCAGGCCCGCTTATTGCAGACACCAACTAAAAGCCGGACTAAAATACATGAAAGGTGGGGTTCTCCCCACCTTCTATTTTAAATAATCCGCCCCGAATATTGTTCTCTCTTGAGCTGGATGATATATTAATTATTAATACTATAAATTAAAGAGCGAGAGTGGATGTAATGAGATTTTTACCTGAGCAACCAAACAGAAAAATCGGCAGTCAACAAGTAATAAAGGAAGATAATATAAAGCTGCTGTTTAATCTAGTCAGGCAAAACGAAGAGATTTCAAGAGCAGAGCTGGTAAGGATCACAAAACTCAGTCCGACTACTGTTTCTACCTTGGTTGATGAGCTGTTGCAAGAAAACCTGCTGATGGAAAGCGGATTCGGCACTTCTGATATGCCGGGCAGAAAGCCTATTAATTTAAGGATTCGCGCTGAAGGCAGGCAGATACCTGTTTTTTCACTAAGCAGGTGGGGCGTTACATATACCCTTTATGACCTTAATTCAAATGAGATAGAAACATGCTTTGTTGAACATCTGTCTGATCAGTACGGAGGCTTTGACAGCCTCAGCGGACTGGATCCGGACAGCGGTGATGATTATTGTAACATCATATACGATATCTTTGTAAACAAAGCCAAGCACATAGATTATGACAAGGTGGTTGCCGTTTGCATAACCTATCCCGGCCTTTATCTGGAGAAAGAGCAGATGCTGTCCTACTCTGCCATGCGGGCCGGCATAAAGCTTGATGCCTTAAAACGCTTGAGAAAAAGGCTTTCCCTTCCCTTGTTCTTCGGTAACTCTTCCATGTGCCTGGCATATGCTGAAAAAAATACCCTAGCTAGAATGGGCAAAATGGTTAATGATCTGATTTATATCAATGTAACCGATGGTGTAGGCGCAGGAATTGTTTATAAAAACCAGGTAATGATGGGAAGCGACAGCTCCGCTGGTGAAATCGGCCATGTTTCCATTGATTACAGGGGCAAGCTTTGCCCGTGCGGAAACCGCGGATGTTTGGAGCAGTATGTCAACACCCATGTTATAGTCAAAACAGCACGGAAATTGATTGAAGAAAACAAAGATGATGAAATACTGGCATCTTTCCTGGAACACTATGAGGATGTAACCCTAGAGTTTCTGGCCAAAGCTTATGAGAAAGGCGTCCCGGTAATCCGGCAGTATCTGCAGGACATAGCCAGAATGCTATATGCCGGAATCAATAATATAGTGTGCATAACAGGCATTAAGCAGGTGGTGCTGGGGGGCGGTATTGAACGGCTGGGGCCTGGTTTTCTGAGCGAATTATTGCTTCAGGCGGAAGATAACGGGAACAGCTTCCTTATGAAGGATGTTTCCATAAGCTATGCTACGTCCGGAGAGAAGGGAGACAGCATCGGCATAACTGAATACTTTATAGAGAACGTATTCACCATTTCCTTGTAATTCCTAAAAAAGGAGGGACAACATGACATCCCTGGAAAGATTCAATAAGGCATTAAGTTTTGAAAAGCCCGACCGGATTCCTGTGTGCCCTTTTGTAATGGCTTTTGCAGCAAAATTCGCCGGGGTGCCTTACTCTAAATATTGTACTGATTATAAAGAACTGGTCAGGGCTCAGATAGCCTGTGTAGAGTATTTTGAATATGATATAGTTACCCCTGATACGGATCCCTACAGGGAAGCTGAAGCATGCGGAGCGGTCATAGAATTTCCTGAGGATGATCTGCCCATAGAAAAACGGCCGGCTTTGGCAGATAAAAAGGATCTGCTGAAGCTTAAAATCCCGGATTTTGGCACCAGTCCCAGGCTTGCAGACAAAATTTACGGGGTTGAGGCTCTAAAGGAAGAAACCGGTGGCCAAATGCCCGTGCTGGGCTGGGTTGAAGCTCCGTTTCAGAGTGCTTCCATACTGAGGGGCCTGAATGATTTTATGATTGATACCTATGAGGATACGGAATTTGTAATGGAGCTGATGGAGTTTGCCTTCGAGCTGGCCGTAAAATATGCTCTTGCCCAGGTGGAAGCAGGCGCTCATATCATAGGGATAGGCGATGCGGTTGCAACCATGGTATCCAGGAATACCTATGAAACATATGCATTTCCATATACGCAAAAACTCGTTGCAGAGATTAAAAAAAGCGGAGCCAAAGTAAAATATCACATCTGTGGTGATTCTACACATCTTTTGCCGCTTATAAAGGAATTAAAAGCAGATCTTGTGAATATAGATTCTAAAGTAGAACTGGTTAAGGCAAGGGAAATATTAGGCAACACATCGGCTATAAAGGGCAACATCGACCCGGTGGATGTTTTGCTTAAAGGTGATGAGGCAAAGGTTAGAAAAGCAGCAGAGGAGTGCATAAAGGCTGTTCCTGACGGCTTCATGCTCAGCCCTGGCTGCGAAGTTCCTAAGAATACTCCTTATAACAATATGAAGGCAATGGT
>LFTC01000001.1:0-9246 GCA_001512915.1 Clostridiales bacterium DTU083
TTCCATGGCAAAATCTTCTACGCTGGCGCTTAAACTAAAATCTGCATCCTTGCCGGGAAGTACGGTAAAGACCACAGTTTTTTTCTTTCCCGCATTGGCAAGAGAGGCATCCGGCGCATTTATCTCTCTGGTTTTTTCTGCATCCAGGTTTACGGATATCTGCAGCATGTAGTTTTCATAAAATACCGGATCTACATCATCATCTTTTCTTACTTTTATTTGGATATCCAGTTTCCCGCTTTTTCCCGCCAGATCCTGGGGCCGCGTTTTCTCCCCGTTCAGAAAGTAGGCAATTTCAAAGACCCAAGGTAGCCGGGTTTCCGCCATGTCACCCTGATAGTAGAAATTTTCCTCATTTACAAATCCACTTACCATATTATTGACATATACCAAGGGATCGGTATTGGTAAGATTAGTAACCTTTGTGTAATTTCCGTAATCCGTAAGCTTTCCGGCTTCAGCCAGGGTAAAGTGATTAACTGCATACACCGAATCAATTCTGCCGTCAGGTTTGGCAACGGCATAAATCACTTCTTCCCTGCTTTTTATTACAGCCTGGCCGTCCGGACTTACGGGAAGGCCGGAATCCTGCCTCTCCTGTGCAGCCAGGTATTCTCCGGCAGGCGCCAGAATCAAGGCTGCTGCCAGAGCAAGTGCCAAAACATGCTTTAATATTCTAATTTTCACTTCTCTTCCCTCCAATTTAACTTATGAAGCAAATGATAGCTAATAAAACTCGGCCCGGTATGTTGTCCTCTGTATTGCCCTGTCAAAGACAAAGAGCAAGATTGGGAGAAAACATACCACCATGGTGAGGGAGAGCAGCGTGCCCCTGCCCAGAAGCAGGCCTATGTCTGCCGTGTACCTGTTGGATGATGTCAGATACAGGGTAAAGCCGGCAGTGGACAGTATCAGGGCGGATACAAGTATGGACTTAAAAGCCGTGCCCAAAGATACCTTCATTGCCTCATATTTTGGCATCAGCTTCCGATTCGCCAGATAGGTGTTGGTGAGCAGGATTGCATAATCCACCGTAGCTCCCAGCTGGATAGTGCTGAGCACCAGGTATCCCAGGAAATTGATCGGAGTGCCGGTGAAATATGGAATGGATAGATTTATCCATATGCCGGTTTCTATAGCCAGCACCAGGATAAAGGGCAGCACAACAGATTTGAAGGTAACAAGCAATACCAGGAAAATTGCTGCCACTGCAATCAGGTTAACTGCCAGGTTATCCTTTTCAGTCAGTTTTTTCATGTCATATAAATTGGTGCTTCTGCCCAGGGTATAAAACCCATCCCCATACAGGGCTTCTGCCTTTTCATGTATGTTTTCCACCGTCTGAAAGGCAATATCTCCTTCCGAACCGGTGTCCGCATAGGCAATAATGCGGGCGTAGTTTTCCGAATAAAACTGCTTTGTTATATCTTCATCTGGAAACTCAGGGGGTATAACCGCTCCGGTTTCACCTGCGAAAGAAACTACGCCGGTTACGTGATCCACCTCATTAAGCTCTTCATGCAGCTGCTGTTCCCGAGCTATGTCACCCTTAGGAACCAGAATGGCAATTGCAGTGGACTGGCCGAAGCTCTCCTCTATCATCAGCCGGTCCCGGCTGTAACGGCTGGCGGTGTCCAGAACGTCGTTTCCATAGAGAAACTCGGTCCGGCTCTGGCCTAAAAATGCCGGCACAATTATAATTAGTATTATTATCGTCATTGGAACAGCAATTTTCAAAAGAACCTTGCCGATGTTTTTCGTGCCGGACAAAAATTCCCTGTGCCGGGTTTTATCTATTAACTTTGTCATGCCTAAAGTAATTGCCGGTAAGAAAACCATTACAGAAATAAAGCTTAGAACTATGCCCTTGGCCAGAACCAGGCCCAGATCAGCACCGATGCCGAAACTCATGAATAAGAGGGCAAGAAAGCCAAACAGGGTTGTGGCCGCACTGGCTGCCACAGTAGGAATGGATTCTTTTACAGCCCGGGCCATGGCCTCTTCTGCACTGGCGTACTTTTTCCTGTTGGCCTGGAAACTGTGCAGAAGAAACACAGCATAATCCAGAGAGCATGCCAATTGCAGTATAGGGCTGATGGAATTGGTTATAAAGGATACTTCACCTAAAAATATACTGGTTCCCATATTGATGATGACAGCCACCCCGATGGAAAGCAAGAACAATAAAGGTTCCAGCCAGGAGCTGGTAGTAAGGAGAAGAATAAAGATAATGATAGGCAGCAGAATTAGAAACGCCCTTACTACGGTTGTTTCAGCCTCGTCCCGGATGCCTACCAGATCGACGGCTTCCCCTGCAATAGCGTTTTCCTCACCTATCAGTTTGTAAATATCCTCACAGGCATCTTTTTCCTTGCCTTTGGCGATGCTGATCGAAAACAGAGCATTTCCATCCTTGTAGAAGCTTTCTATTGTATCGGCATCTCCCATGGCAAGGGGCTGGGTTATGTCCATCATGTCATCCAGCCATATGACCTGAGTGATGCCGTCTATGGAAGCAATCTTTTCCTTGTATTCCACAGCCTCCATGAGGCTGACATTCTTCACCATGACGCTGGCATTGGGCAGGCTTTCATCAAATTCTTCCTTCATAATCTCCAATGCCATGGTGGACTGGGCTTCCTTAGGCAGATAGTCTACCAGGTTATAATTTACATCCACAAACAGGGAAAGAATCCCGCAGATCAAAACCAGTATTATAAAGAAAACTATAATGGTTTTTCTATATTTAACAATTGAATTGGTAATTCCGTCCATAATCACACTCCTGAAGGGTATTGCCTATAGCGCTGAATTAAATTATAATAGACATATAGTTGAATTTCAACCAACAGTGTTGAGTAATTTGGCTTAATGTGCAACATATGCTGAAAAAGTGTTGATAAACCAATGATTAATCATAGAAATGAGGATGAAATCATGAAAGAAAAGAAGATAGACCAGCGGGTCAGGCTTACCCAGAGCCTTCTTAAAAATGCATTGGTTAAATTGATGCAGGAACAGCACATTTCCAAAATTTCAGTCCGCGCCTTATGTGATGCTGCAGGCATAAACAGGAGCACTTTTTATCTGCATTATACTGATCCATATGATCTGCTGGCCCAGGTAGAGGAGGAAGTGCTTGAAAATGTGAAAAGGTATCTGAACGTTAAAAGCATTTCCAACACCAAACCCATGTCCACCCAGGTGCTGAAAAACCTATTGGAATATGTGAAAGAAAATGTAGATTTATTCAAGGCCCTCCTGAGTGAAAACTGTGATTTTGCCTTTCAAAAAGACCTGATGGAATTGGCACAGGTAATATCATCCCAGCCCGATCAGTCCCTGGACCCAAATACAATAGAATATGTAAAAGCCTTCTGCCTGCCGGGAGCCATAAATGTGCTGCAAAAGTGGCTGCAGGACGGTATGAAGGAGTCTACAGAACAGATATCGGAATTTATTGTACATGTTATTTATTATGGCATCAGTAACTTAAACAGGGATATACTTGGAAATTAAACCGCTTGCATTGGGTTGCTGTGTATTTGAATATAATAATAAAAACCGCTTGATACTGAAAAACCAGTATTCAAGCGGTTTTGCCTGGTGGAGAAGAAGGGACTCGAACCCTCGACCTCCTGACTGCCAGTCAGGCACTCTAGCCAACTGAGCTACTCCCCCATATATTTTTCCGCTGGTTTACCCAGCGGATTAAATTATAACGTATTCCTGCGGACAAATCAAGAGGTAATTTAATGCCTTCGTTCTATCAGTTCCTCGACCAATTCCTTAAGTGCCCCTTTGGCCGGATTGTCGGGCAGATGCTTCAGGCTCTCATGGCATCTTTCCAGGTAGCGCAGGGCAAGCTGCCTGGATTTTTTCAAACCCCCGCTCTCTTCTGCCAGCCGGCCTACCTCTTTTACTTCATCCCTGGTCAGGTCTTCTCTTCCTATATATGGCACCAATTTATCCCTATATTTTTCATTCCTCAAGGTATAAATAATGGGAAGGGTATATACGCCTTCCAGAAAATCACTGTAGGAAGGCTTGCCCATTTCTTCTTCATTTCCGGAGAAATCCAGCAAATCATCGGTAATCTGAAATGCCATGCCGAAGTCATGCCCAAATTTTCTTAACAGGCGGATGGTTTCACGCCTGCAGTTGGATTCCGCCGCACCTACCTGGCAGCTTAAGGAAAAAAGCACGGCTGTCTTTCGGGAAATGCGTTTCAGGTAACGGATTACGGAAACATCGGCTGTATACCTGGACTGGAACTGATCCACTTCCCCTTCACAAATGGATTTGATGACACTGGAAAGACGGTGCATATTTTTCTGTGAAACATTCTGGGTGATAAGTGAAAAGGCCTTGGTAAACAAAAAGTCGCCGGTCAGCACGGCAACCTGATTGCCCCACCTGCTGCGGGTAGTAGGCCTTCCTCTTCTTAGATCCGATTCGTCTATAACATCATCATGGACCAGGGTGGCCATGTGCATGATTTCTATTGCCGCTGAAAGAGGGATGAGCTTATTCTCGTCATATCTGCCGAAACGGCCTGCCAGCAAAACCATGGCCGGCCTGAGGCGTTTGCCTCCGGCATTAAGCAAATCATTTATGGCATCATTCAGAACCTGCTGATTGGCTATCAATGATTCCCGCAGGAAATCATCCACCCTTTTTATTATTTCATATATATCCGCGTGTTTTTTCCATATTCTCATATTTCAGAGCCATCCTTCCACAGCGGTCAGCTGAAATTCATGAGCAGATTTTTCTTATCCAGAAACCTGATCGTATATTTAGCCGCCAGGCCTATAAAATTGCCTGTAAAAACCGAAGCCACCATCAGTATAGGCATATAGGTAAACAAAATGCCGATGGAACCATATATAAAGGAAGCTGTCAGCAGCTGGCCGATATTGTGAAATACAGCCCCTGCTAAGCTGATTCCCATCAGGCTGAAGTATTTGTTGAATTTATAATATAAAACTGCCATAACAATGCAGCTGAGCACCCCGCCTGCCATGCTGTACATTATGGCTGTAGGGCTTCCGCCCAGCAGGGGGCCCAGAATGGAGCGCAGCAGCACTATGGCCATGGACTCAGAAAAGCCGAACAGGTGCAGGCTGATGATGGTTACAATATTCGCCAGGCCCAGCTTGGCTCCCGGAGCCAGGGGCGGAAAAAAATGCTCGATATAGTGAAGCACAAGTGCCATTGATAAAAGTAAAGCCATAATAATAATTTTTCTTATCTTCTTCATAAAATAAAATCGCTAAGATGCAATGCCATCCAGCGGAAGCTCTCCTTCCTGATCTCCAGTTATACTGATAAGCACTCTGTGGGGCAGGCAAACAATGGTCTGCCCGGGTTTGCTGATTCGGCCGAAGTTAACGCAGATCTGATCGGGGCAGTTTGCCTCCTTGATATACACGCCTGATCCAGTTAAAACCAATATATTGTAATCACCATTCCCGGTATCAATACGGACAACTTCTTCCCTGCCGTCTTCAGGCAAATCATAGGTGCCCCAGACTTCACCGTCCACTTCCACAGTAACCTGGTTCTTTTCAATGCCCCGGCCCATCTGGTAAAGGCCGGCAAAGCTGCCTGCTATCAAAAACAAAATAAAAAGGTATACCAATAAATCACCAAATTTAAAGGGAACTTTCATCAAAAAGCTGTTCCTCCATCATTGTCTGCAATCAGACAGAATTTAACAAATCATATCTTATCATATTATGCACGTATTGTGAAGAAAGAACATATCCGAACAATATTTTTCATTTTATCACAAATATTCACTAGTCAATAATTAATCAATATGCTATTATAATGGCATTGCATTGTTTTTATCAAACAGTGGGAAAATAAGGTTAGGAACAGCTAATGTTCAACTTTGACAAAATTTTATCTAATTTTTCAAAAAAGTTTGTTTAATTCATGTCAAATGTGATATGAATATACAGATGAAATAGAACTAAAGGAGGAAATACTTCCATGTCAAAGCGCATAGTGATACTTGGCGCAGGATATGCGGGTTTGGAAGCGGCAAAAACCCTGCACAAGAAACTAAAAAAACAGGATGATGTGGAAATCACCCTGATAGATCAGAATAGTTATCATACTCTGCTGACTGAGCTCCATGAAGTTGCAGGACAAAGGGTTGAACCTGACAGCGTAAAGGTATCCATACAACACGTGCTCCAGTATACAAAGGTTAAATTTGTACAGGACAGAATAACAGATGCAGACCTTAAAGCCAAGAAACTCTTTTCCCAAGATAAGGAGTACGAATTTGATTACCTGATTGCAGGTTTCGGCAGCGAACCGGCCTTCTTTGACATACCAGGCATTGAGGAAAACGCATTTACCCTGTGGTCTTTGGAAGATGCCGAAAAGCTGCATGATCATATATTAAATATGTTCAGAAAAGCTTCAGAGGAAAAAGATCCGGCCAGGAGGAAGGCAATGCTTACCCTGGCAGTAGGCGGCGGCGGGTATACCGGCGTGGAACTGGTAGGTGAGTTTATCGAATGGGTCAAGATTCTTTGCAAGCAATACAATATAGACCGTAAGGAAGTCAGACTGATCATCGTAGAAGCTCTTCCCACCGTTCTGCCAATTCTCAACAATAAGCTGAAGAACAAGGCTGTAAGGTACATGGAGAAGCACGGCGTAGAGATACTTGTCAACTCTCCTATTGTAAAGGTTGATCCGGATTCCTTCACCATTAAAGACGGTACCGTAATTCCGACAAAAACCCTGGTATGGACCGGCGGCATACAGACCAGCAGCTTTGTCAAAAAGCTGGGCTTAAGCGTTGGCAGGAGAAACCGGATTATTGTAAATGAATACTGCCAGACCCTTGAATACCCGTATGTATATGCAGTAGGCGACAACATGCAGTTTACCGATGAAAAGGGCGAAGTGCTTCCTCCCCTGGTAGAGACTGCCTTGCAATCCGGCCACACAGCTGCTGTTAACATAGCTGCAGAGATACTGGGCAAAGAAAAAGAGGTGCTGAAGCCCAAGCTTCACGGCGTAATGGTATCTGTCGGCTCCTCTTATGCTGTGGCACAGCTGGAAGGCATGCCTTTACTGTCGGGCATATTTGCCATAATCATAAAGCATCTGGTCAATATGCATTACCTGTTCGGCATAGGCGGCCTGGAACTGTGCTGGAAATATATCGGCCATCAATTCTTGAAAAACAGCCGCAAGTACAACTTCTTCCTGCAGTCGGTACTCAGCCATGCCAGGGAAAGAAGTTTCCGCTTCTGGCTGGTGCCTTTAAGAATCTACCTGGGTTACAAGTGGCTGCTGTCCGGTTTGGACAAGATTAACAATAACTGGTGGACAGAAGCAGTTATAGGCGCCAGCGATGCAACAGGCGGGGCAACGGCAAGCGGTGCTACCGCAGCAGCTGATGCGGCAACTGCAGCCACTGCTGAAGGCGGGCTCATGTCCCTGATCAGCGACCATACCCCCGATTGGTATGCATGGTTTGTTGAAACCGTGGTTTACCCCAATAACATGCTGTTCCAGAGAATAATAGTTATTACAGAAATAGCTCTTGGAATCGCCTTCATACTGGGCATCTTCACCTTCCTGGCAGCCATTGTTTCCATCGGCATGAACCTGAACTTCCTCTTAAGCACCGGCCTCTATGACTGGTGGTTTATCTGGGCTTCCTTCGCCATGCTGGCAGGAGCGGGCAGAGTACTGGGTGCAGACCACTACCTGATGCCCTGGCTGACCCACCAGCTCAGATACTTCCAGAGAAACAGGCGCATACACCTGTTCAAGGGCTGGCGCTGGTAGCATTAATACTTGAGTTCACAAGGCAGATCAATATCACCCTCTCTTTTATGGGAGGGTGATTTTTATTTAATTTATTATTTTTTCAAGCGTAATATTGCTGCACCTGCTATAATATTCTAAAAGAAAGAAATGCAAGCCAAGGAGACAGATTATGAAAAAGATAATATTGTTGATCATTTCCCTGACCCTTCTATTTACAGCGGCATGCTCGCCTAAGCAGGAAATTGCTGAAGATAAACCTGCAGAGCCGGTAACCCAGGTACCGGATGAAACACCTGACCCGGATAACAAAGCCCAAGGACCTGTTTACCGTTCCATTTTCAATGGAAAGGAAATAAGCCAGGATCAGAAAACCTACCAGGCCTTTGGAATCATAATTGAAAATACTTCCGCTGCCAGGCCCCAGTCTGCATTGGGCCTGGCGGATATTGTATATGAAATTGCGGTGGAAACATATGCCTATACCCGCTTCCTGGCCGTCTTTGCCAGCGAGCATCCCACCAAGGTAGGGCCGGTGCGCAGTTCCCGTATTCCCTTTGTCCGCATTGCCCAGGAATGGAATCTGCCCTATGCCCATTACGGATCTGCCAAAACCGGAAGAGGGGATGCCTTAAGCCTGGTTGAATCCCTGAACCTTCCCATCCGCTTTGACGGGCACAGGGGGATTAATGACGAATTCTATTCCAGGGATAAGTCAAGAAAAGCGCCCCATAACGCGTATTTTAACGCGGAAGCTGCGCTGGTTAAGATACCTGAGCAGGAATATGAAAAACACTTTGATTTTGATGAAAGCATCAATATAGATGAGCAGGATGCAGTTGAGATTTCCCTAAGGTATTCCCGAATAAACCAGGTGAAGTATGTATATGATGAGGAAAACAGGAGTTATCTGCGTTTTATTAACGATGAACCCATGATGGATGCCTACATGAATGACCAGATACGGGTTACCAATATTATACTCCTGCATGCTCCCCATGAGACAGCCGAGCGGGCCCAATATGTACTGGTGGATTTCATCGGCGAAGGAAAGGCTGAGTACTTTGTCAACGGCAAGTATGAAGAAGGAACATGGAAAAAATCTTCATATGATGATAAAACGGAGTTTTATGACGGCAACGGAAATCCCATAGTATTATTACCGGGGAATACCTGGATTCAGGTGGTTCATGATAAGGTAGGAATTGATAAAGCAAACTAAGAATATCCAGGAAAAATTTAAAGGACGAGTTGATTCTAACATCATACTCGTCCTTTTTTATAGGAGGTCATAAAACACAGCTTTTCCGGCATTTACATGCCCGAAACCAGTTTCTTATCCTCCTGGGGAGGCTCGGTACTGAAACCATGTTCTCTGAATATCTTTTTAATCTCCTTAATGGATATTTTGTCCGGGGAAGGAACTCCTTCAAGAGGATATTT
>LFTC01000001.1:9257-11184 GCA_001512915.1 Clostridiales bacterium DTU083
TGGATATTAGGGAAGCCCTTCAGAAATTCCGCCAGCCTGTATATATCTTCCTTGGCATCAGTAAGGCCTGGTATTACCACGTATCTGATCCATACGGGCTTGTTTATTTCCTTCAGGTATTCCATAAACTTCAGTATCTTACTGTTGCTGACGCCGGCAATTTCCCTGTGCTTAATCTCATCCACATGCTTAATGCTTAAAAGCACCAGGTCTGTAACTTCCAGCAAATCCTTTGCCTTGTCCACGTCCACAAAGCCGGCGGTGTCCAGGGCGGTGTTGAGGCCCAGTTCATCTTTTGCCCGTGTAAACAAATCCTTTACAAATTCCGCCTGCAGGGTGGGTTCGCCGCCGGTGGCGGTAACCCCGCCGCCGGAGCTTTTATAAAAGGGCAGGTACTGCCGGATATCTTCTATTATTTTATCCACCGTCATTTCGCTGCCGCCCTTGACATCCCAGGCATCCCTGTTATGACAGAAGACGCAGCGCAGAGGGCAGCCCTGGGTGAATACCACATAGCGGATGCCGGGGCCGTCTACGGTGCCCATGGTTTCAATTGAGTGAATTCTGCCTTTGGTCAATACAATCAAATCCCTTCGTGAAAGGTGCGTGCCAGCACATCCAGCTGTTGTTCCCTGGTAAGCCTTATAAAGTTAACCGCATAGCCGGAAACCCGGATAGTCAGCTGCGGATATTTTTCCGGATGCTCCATGGCATCCAGCAGGGTTTCCCTTTCGAATACGTTCACGTTTATGTGATGGCCGCCCTTGTGGAAATAGCCGTCCAGCATGGCAGCCAGATTGCTGATTCTGTCTTCCATGGTTTTGCCCAGCGCCTTGGGAATAATGGAGAAGGTATAGGAAATACCGTCCTGTGAGTAGCGGTAGGGCAGCTTGGCAACGGAAGCCAAGGATGCTATAGCGCCCTTTGTATCCCTGCCGTGCATTGGGTTGGCACCAGGTGCAAAGGGTTCTCCGGCCTTGCGTCCGTCCGGTGTGTTGCCGGTTTTCTTTCCATATACCACGTTGGAGGTTATGGTCAGTATGGACAGGGTGGGAACGCTGCCCCGGTAAGTTTTCTGCTTGCGCAGCTTCTCCATAAAACTTTTTACTATTTCAACGCCGATCTGATCGGCACGGTCATCATTGTTGCCGAAAGCGGGGAAATCCCCTTCTATTTCAAAGTCAACCGCCAGGCCTTCTTCATTGCGGATGGGCTTTACCTTAGCGTACCTGATGGCGCTCAAGGAGTCTATTACAACGGAAAGCCCTGCAATGCCGCAGGCCATGGTGCGGAAAATTTCCCTGTCGTGCAGGGCCATCTCCAGGGCTTCATAGGCATACTTGTCATGCATGTAATGGATGATGTTTAGGGCATCCATATATACCCTGGCCAGCCACTCCATCATGTTGTCAAATTTGGTCATTACCTCATCATAATCCAGGTATTCAGATGTTATGGGCGCAAAGGGCGGGGTTACCTGCACGCCGCTTATTTCATCGCGGCCGCCGTTTATGGCATAGAGAAGCGCCTTTGCCAGGTTTGCCCGGGCACCGAAGAACTGCATCTGCTTTCCTATGCGCATAGCGGAAACGCAGCAGGCAATTCCATAGTCATCGCCCCAGTACGGGCGCATCAGGTCATCGTTTTCATACTGGATTGAACTGGTTTCAATGGACATTTTGGCACAGTATCTCTTAAAACCTTCCGGCAGGTTTTCCGACCAAAGAACCGTCATGTTGGGTTCAGGCGCAGGGCCCAAGTTGGTCAGGGTATGCAGGAAACGGAAGGAATTCCTGGTAACCAGGGTTCTGCCGTCCAGCCCCATGCCGCCGATGGATTCGGTTACCCAGGTGGGGTCTCCGCTGAAGAGCTCGTTGTATTCAGGAGTTCTTAAGAAGCGGACCAGCCGCAGCTTCATAACAAAGTG
>LFTC01000001.1:11195-11611 GCA_001512915.1 Clostridiales bacterium DTU083
TAAGCAAAATACAGCCACTGTACCGCTTCATGGGCATTGCCTGCCGGCCGGGAAATATCATAGCCGTAGCTGAGAGCCATCTGCTTCAGGGCTTCCAAGGCCCTTATCTGGTCGGTGATTTCCTCGCGGGAGCGGATGGTTTCATCTTCCATCCAGGCTGTCTCCAGCTCTTCCAGCTGCTTTTTCTTATCTTCAATCAGGCGGTCAACACCGTACAGAGGAACACGCCTGTAATCGCCAATAATCCTGCCCCGGCCGTAAGCATCCGGCAAGCCTGTTATAATGCCTGCCTTTCTGGCCCGGCGGATTTCAGGCGTATAGGCGTCAAACACGCCCTGGTTGTGGGTTTTTCTGTATTCGGTGAAGATCTTTTCAACCTTGGGATCCAGCTTGAAGCCATAAGCCTCACAGGCCTG
>LFTC01000001.1:11724-12328 GCA_001512915.1 Clostridiales bacterium DTU083
ACGGTTTCCGTATCTACATCCAGAGTGCCGCCCTTTTCCCTTTCCTCTTTCAATAAATCCGATACCTTGTTCCAGAGATGCCTGGTAGCTTCTGTAGGATCAGCCAGAAAAGAATGGTCTCCTTCATAGGGTGTATAGTTTTGCTGTATAAATTCTCTGACGTCTATTTCATTACGCCAGGAGCCGTAACTAAAACCCTCCCATTGTTTCATGATTCTATCTCCCCTTATCTATAAAAAATTTTATCCTCGAATTATATGAAACATATGTAACAGTTAAACACTTTAATACAAACATTATTTCTGTATTCACCTGTATTATACACTATAAACACGAATGAAATCAAGTATTATTTTAATTTCATGTGTCAATTATTTATCAAAGTAAATGGAACATATATAACAGTTATGAATAAAAAAAGACCGCATCCCTTTATGGAAAGGAATGCGGTGTATAAGCTGCTTATTTATAATTCATCTGCAAAACCGCTGCTGCCACACATCTGTATTTTTTCACGGACTGCCTTCTTTACAGCCTTTTTTGCAGCGCCCATATAGTTTCTTGGATCATTCTCACGGGGATTGTCTGCAAAACTTCGTTTAAT